>CASEWY010000080.1 GCA_949291625.1 uncultured Bacillota bacterium | reverse complement strand
GTAATCGAAGGTAAACTGAATTCCAAAAAAAGCGGATTCGGCGGTTTATTAAGCGCTATAGGAAGATCTTTAACCAGTGGTGAAAGCATGTTTATAACTCAAGCAACAGGAGAAAGCGATGATGCCTTTATTGGTATAGCTCCTGCTTTGCCAGGTAAAATCATTTCTTTACAAGTACAAGGCAATAAACAATATCGTTTAAATACTGCAGCCTATCTAGCTAGTGATATGAGCGTAGACTATGTCATGAAAAAACAAGACTTAGGAAAAGCTCTATTTAGTGGTACAGGAGGATTATTCGTCATGGAAACTGAAGGAGATGGCGAAATATTAGTATCAGCCTTTGGTAGTCTATTAGAACTAGAAGTAACACCTGATCGTCCACTTAAAATCGATAATGAACATGTTGTAGCTTGGGATGCCGCACTTGATTATCATTTAGAAATTGCTTCTGGTACCTTTGGTTTTACAACTGGTGAAGGTATAGTAAATACTTTTACTGGTCAAGGTAAAGTATTAATCCAAACTAGAAATATTCACTCTCTAGCCGATGCCATAAGGGTATTTATTCCAACACAAAGTAGCAATAATTAACTTTTGAGAGTGTAAAATAAACCGTGTAAGTTAAGAAAGCGCGCATAACTTAACTTGCCACGGTTTGTTTTACACTCTCTACCATTTAAAGAAAATAAGCCCCAAGAATAGCTAATTAACTATTATTGAGGCTTTTTAATTAATCCAATTCTAATGAAGGAGCACTATATTTACGAGTCTTAAACTCACTATCTAAAGCATATAAACCATGAGGATCACCACCAAATAATTTAAAGCGATCAATCATTTCCATAGCATTTTTCTCTTCTTCACCTTGTTCATCAATGAACCAACTTAAGAATTTTTGTGCACGATAATCTTTAGTTTCTAAAGCTACTTCATAAATATTATTAATTAAGCTAGTAACATATTTTTCATGTTTTAAAGCTTCATTTAAAGGATCAATAAATTCTTTTAATTCTACATTTGGTTTAGCAATTGCTTCAAGTTTTACACTATGATCATTATTCTGTAAAAACTTAACCATTAACATTGCATGATCCATTTCTTCTTTAGCTTGAATTTCATACCAATTAGCAAATCCATCCAAACTCTTATCATGATAATAATTAGCAAAATCTAAGTAAAGATAAGCTGAATAAAATTCCTTATTTACTTGGTCATTTAACAATTCTACAACTCTATTATTTAACATTTTCTTCAACTCCTTTTCTTTAACTTAATCTTATACTAATTATTATTTTTTACAAGAAATATGCTCATTATTCAAATCACTTAGTTATTTTGTTTTCTAAACTAATAAAAGTATTATTGTTTATTTTTTTTAAGGATAGAAGTTGTGTTCTTGCAAGATTTCTCAACTCAATCATTCTTTCTTTTTGTTCAATACCTTTAGCAATCAAAATAGCATTATAACTTTCCATATTTGCTAAAACCAACAGTTCATTAAGACTTGCATAATCTCGTATATTTCCTTTTAGTTCTGGATTTTCATCACGCCACTGTTTTGCTCGTTTATTAAATAGTGCAACATTTAATATATCAGCTTCGCTTGCATATTTATATGATAATTGTTCATTAGTTAAATCTTTTAATAAATATTCTTTAATCGCATCTGTATGAATCTTATAGTTAATCTTTGATATTTCTCTTTTTAAATTCCAATTGTGGGATAATTTAGAATTTTCATTACTTTTTAGTCTCTTATAGTCTTGAATAATGTACATTTTAAACTCAGCAGATATCCAAGAGGCAAACTCAAACGCAATATCTGTATGTGCAAATACTCCACCATATCTTCCTCCTTTTGAAATAATCCCAATAGCATTCGTTTTTTCTATCCTTTTTTTTGGTGATAAAGTAAACGAATTATATCCTGCCTCAGATTTAATTCGGTCGAATTCGACCGAATTAAAATTAATGTTATTTAAACTTTCCCACAATCCTACAAATTCTATTGTATCTTTTCTTCGCATCCAATTCTTAATTACATCACTTGGTTCATCGCTTTTATATCTCGCAATATCACTCAAACTAACAAAGTCATTCTCAAAATCTTCAGTATAGACTTGAATCTTAATTCCTCTTGCTTCAATTAATTCTTTTTTCATTTTAGCTACAACATTGCCCCCCTTCTATTGGTGCACTATTTGCAAAAAACCACTCTATCTCACTAACTCAAAAACAAACACTATTACCAAAATTGAAATAAAAAAATATTTTACAGTATTTAACACTTGTTTAAATATATACCATCATTAACAATTTACCTTAAAAAAATTAAAACAATTACTCTTTCACTTTTCGATAATTTAGATACATCTATAGCAACAAACCTCACTGACATTATCTCAGTGAGGCTATATATCAATTATTATAATTTTATTTCAGCTAATTCTTCATTATGAGAAATAATACCACTATTGATATTCTTAAAAGTACTACCATCAGTTAAAACCAATATAACCATATATGCTGACTACTCCCACGAATGAATTCGTGGGCTATCTTGCAAATTTAATTGTATATTCTTTTCCTTTAATTCAGACAAATTAAACTTAATTAACTGATCGCCTTCTTTAATGGTATCACCCACTTTTACTAGAGATTAAAATAAATCAGGATAGTATAAAGTATCGATACCAATATGAATAAGTATCTTATTTTTTGTTTTGTTGAAATACCTATCGCATGCCCTGTAGGAAACAATGCTTCTACTTTTCCTGATGTAGGAGCATAAACAATCCCATTTTCAGGAATTATAGCAATTCCTTCCCCCATCATTTTAGTAGAAAATGTTTTATCAGGAACTTCCGTTATCGAAATTATTTTACCATCAGCAAATCCTTTTAGAGTTTTTCTTTTATTAAACATTGAAACCTAAATTCACCTACTATATTTTTATAAATCGAATAATACGATCAACTGCCAAAGTTAAATTATATTCACGTCTATCATATATACTTTTATCATCCATAGGATAAGTAACTGTAGACTCTACAGCACAAATACCTAATTCATAAATTTTCTCAAATCCAGGTTTAACAATTCCACCAATCGCAATACACGGAATATTAGCTCTTAAGCAATGGCTTGCTACACCTTGAATCAATTTACCTTGACTACTTTGACTATCAATGCATCCTTCTCCCGTAATTACATAATCAGCATCTTTGATGCATTCATCAAATTTTATTTTATTAAGTACATATTCAATACCCTGTTGGATATTTGCATTAAATAAAGCACTTAAGGTAGCTCCAACTCCTCCAGCTGCTCCTCCTCCAACAATTTTAGATAAATCACAATTAGTTTTATTAGATAATATAGAAACCACATTCTTTACTCCATCTTCATAAAATGCTAATTGTTCTTCTAAAACTCCTTTTTGAGGACCAAATATATAAGTAGCACCATTTTCTCCTAAAATTTTATTTTGAACATCACTAAGAATATCTAACTTTAAATCAGAATATTTCTCTTTAATAATGGATATATCAATATCTTTGATATCTATTAGATTACTAGAAGTTACTCTTTTAGCATTACCTTTCCAAGTAATGGTTGCTCCTAAGGCTTCTAATATACCCATTCCAGCATCATTTGTAGCACTTCCACCTAATGCCAATACAATATTATGAATACCTTTTTTATATAGATAATCAATCAACATCCCTGTACCATATGTTGAAGTAATTTCTACATTTTTACCTTTAGTAAAAGACAATCCACTAGCCTCAGCAATTTCAATATATCCAGTTTCATCAATAATTCCAACTTTAGCTCTTATAGGATTAAATAAAGGATCAACTACATCAACATATTCATATATACCATCATTTGCTTCAATTAATGATGCTATAGTACCTTCACCACCATCTCCTATAGAAAAAGTTTCAACAATACTATTTGGTATATTTTGAATTATTTGCTTTTTTACAATATCTGCTGCTTCTCTACTCGTAAAAAAACCTTTAAATGAATCCATTGCTACTACAATTTTTAATCTTGATTTCAATTTCTCACATCCTCATATGAAATTAATTCGATTCCATATTTTTTAATCATTTCTTTTGTTTTATTACTTGTTAGAAAATCTAACTCTTCTAATCTTTTTAAATTATATGAAGAAGTGTTCATAATATATGAATCCATATATCCAGGATGGCTCATAATCTCCGTATACTCATACTTAACAATATCTTCAATATTATCATAAATATAATTTAAACCAACTTCAGTCGTATATATTCTAAATTGAACAAAGCGTACATGATGGAAACCATCAATATCATGATTTCTAAGTGGTAAATTATACTTTTTAGCTAATTGAATAGCACATTTTTCCATAACTGGATTTGAATCCGTAGTAAATAAGTGTGAATCAAAATGAGTAGGTTTCTTTTTCATAAGAGAAATAAATTTATTATATTGTGCTTCAATTTCATCAAACACTTCTTTTTCATCATAGATATGATTTGGATCTAGATTTCTTGGCTTAATAAATTCACCATTTTCTCCTACTAAACTTTTACCATCTGTCAAAGGTTTTCCTAAAGCAATGTTCAAATGCAAACCAATTTTTAAGCCCGGATATTGATGACTAAGTTCAATAGCATGTTCTAGACCAGGAGTATTTGTTAATAATGTTGTTGAAGTTAAAATACCATTTTTATAAGCATCAACAATTCCATAATTAATTCCTCTACATAATCCAAAATCATCTGCATTTACTATTAGTTTTACCATACTGTCTCCTATTTTAATTCTGGCCAATAGCCTTTATTTGCTTCAATTAAAGCATCTAAAATTTTTCTTACTTTTTAGCATCAGTTACTGTTCTATTTAATGTTAATGTCATTATATAAATCTGACAAGGATTCCATTTGTCCCAAAGCTCTGGAAAAACTTCAAACTCTTTAAATCCTAAGCTAAGATAAAAACGATTTGTATTATCATATGTTTCATAACGTCTCATTTGAACAGTTTTTACTTGAAGAAAAGAATATCCTTTTTCTATTGCAAATTTCTTGGCATTCAAAAATAATTCTTTTTCAATTCCATGACGATGATAATCTTTTAAAACGCCCATTACACTTATTTCCAGTGTATCTCTACCTGTTTCTTTCAAACATAAAAAACCTATTGCATGATTTTTATCAAATGTAGCAAAGAAAAGTTGAGCTGCACTCTCTTTGATATAACTTTCTCTAGCATCATCTATACCAAACCAATCAGGTAGTGCTCCTAATATTTATCTTGCAATTTTCTTTTTATTATCATAATCATCAATTATCTTAATATCCATTATCTTGCTCCTAATTTAAATCAAGATTAATTTATCTTCCTAATTACTTTTAAAATCATCTATGTCAGGTAAGGCTAATAAAAACGAAATAACAACAATAGAAAAAGTTGTAGCTGAAACAGATGGCATAAAATAATCTACCATTTTTAATCCTATATTCTTTATCAAAAAGGGATTAACCAATATTGATTAATCCCATTCTACATTAATTCTTAATTTATGTCTATCAATACATTAATCGCTTAAATCTTCTCCATTTGAAGCAATTACTTTTTTGTACCAATAGAATGATTTCTTTCTATAACGTTTCAAAGTTCCTTCACCAGCATCATTTCTATCAACATAGATAAATCCATATCTTTTTGACATTTGTCCTGATCCATTAGAAACTAAATCAATAGGTCCCCACCATGTATAGCCAAATAAATCTACACCACTTCTAATGGCTTTTTTCATAGCTAAAATATGATCACGCAAATATTCTATACGATATGTGTCATTGACTGTACCATCAACCAATTCTTCTTTAATACCTAGACCATTTTCTGCTACAAAAATAGGTACTTGATAACGATCATATAAATCTACTAATGCCAAATACAATCCATCTGGATCAATTGACCATCCTGAAGGTGTCAATTTCAAATAATGATTGGTTTTACCTGTATTTACGATATTTGAATCTCCTCTATATGAAGTATCACCTTCTACTTCTTTGTCGGAAGTATTAGTTTCCTTCTGAACTGATTCAATATAATCTTTAGAAGCAATTCTTGAACGATAATATGTAAAGCTTAAGAAATCAACCGGATATTTTTTAATTATTTCCATATCCTCATCAGTATATTCAATTTCAATATTATTATCTTTAAAATATTCCCAAGTATATCTAGGATATTTTCCTCTTATTTGAACGTCACTGAAAAAATAACCACGTTGTTTTTCTTTCATAACTACAATTGAATCTTTTGGATCACAACTCATCGGATAAATTGTTTTATATTCAATTACTGATCCAACCTTTGCTTTAGGATCAATTTCATGAATTGTTTTAACTGCCAAAGAACTAGCAACAAACTGATAATGAGATGCTTGATAACAATCTTGTAAAGTATCATTTAATGGATCAATTCCAGCTGTCATCCATTCCATCTTATGTATATTATTTCCTATTTCATTAAATGTTAGCCAATACTTTACAATTCCTTTCCATCTATTTACCATAGTTGTAACAAATTTAATATAAAAATCAATCATTTTACGATTTTTCCATCCGCCATATTTATCAGCTAAATTTAAAGGCATTTCGTAATGAGAAATCGTAATCATAATTTCCATACCTCTATTTTTTAATTCTTTAAACATGTTGTCATAAAACTCTAACCCTTTTTCATTTGGTTCTGTTTCTTCCCCTGTTGGAAACAATCTAGTCCATGCAACGCTGGTACGGTATACATTGAATCCCATTTCTGCAAATTCGGCAATATCTTCTTTATAACGATGATAGAAATCAATTCCTTCATGAGTAGGATAATATTTTGCATTTCTGTCTGGATATCCAAATACACCATGCGGTTGAACATCGGCTACAGAAGGTAATTTACCATCTTCCATGTATGCTCCTTCATATTGATTAGCAGCTGTAGCTCCTCCCCATAAAAATCCATCAGGAAATCCGTTTGGTACTTTGATATTTTTAGAACTATTCATTTGAAATTTCTCCTCTATTTTTCATAAGTGGTAATAATACTTTTACCTTTTTTAGCATATCCTTCTTTTTTTATATTTAAATTATATGTGCAATTAGGATACAAAATCATAGTAGTTAAATCATAACCATCATTTTTCATTGAATAAGAGTCTACATGAATTATTTTATCTCCAGCATTCACATAATCTCCTTCCTTAACATAGCTTTTAAAACCCTTGCCATTTAAGTTAACTGTATTTATCCCGATATGTATTAATACTTCTAAATTATCATCATTGACAATTCCAAAAGCGTGCATAGTAGGATATAGCATTGTAATTTTCCCTTGGCAAGGTGCAACGATGACATCATCACTTGGAACAATGGCAACACCATCTCCTAACATTTTTTTTGCAAAGACTTCATCTTTAACATCTTCAATAGGTATTATTTTTCCAGAAATAGCAGCAACTATTGCATTACTAGGTATAGATACTTTCTGTGATTTTTTAAAAATATTAAGCATTAATTTAATTCTTCTGCTGTTTTACCGTTGTAAAGCATAAATGTAATAATAAAAGATACTGCAAACGCTGCTACTACACCTGCTATAATTGCCATCATTGTGCTTTCGAAAATTACTACACCTAATATACTTGAGTATCCCATAGAGAAGGCTTTTGCACCCATAAATCCTGCAACAGCTCCTCCAATAAATCCACCACCTACTACACCAATCATTGGTGTCCTCAAACGTAAATTAACACCATATAATGCTGGTTCAGAAACACCTGATACAACGGCACCAATTCCTGCAGATAGAGCAGTTGACTTTAAATCACCATCTTTTGTCTTAAACATAACAGCTAAACATGCTCCACCTTCGGCAATATTATGTAAGATCCAACCTGGACGGAATACATTATCATAACCAACAGCATTAAATAATTCAGTCATAGGAGCAACCATCATCATATTAACACCTAGCATTACTAAGAATGGATGCATTGCTGCAATTATTCCTGGAGCAAATCCACCAACATTACTTTGTAACCAAATGATAAAGTTTACAATCCAACCACCTACTACTGTTCCAGCTGGTCCAAGTACTAAAACTGTAATTGGATAACCAATTAAGAAAACGCATAATGGTGCGAAAACTGAACGTAATACACCTGGAATAACACGATAGAAGAATCTTTCTAGATAAGCTAATAAGATAGCTGAGAAAATAGCTGGTAACAATGAACTTGAATAGCTAACTAATGTAACTGGCAAGCCAAACATTGTAACAGCATCTCCTGCATTAACCATATTAATAAAATCTGGATATAACAAGGCTGCTGCCATTGTAATTGCAAATGCAGGGTTAGATTTTAATGTTTTAGCGGCACCATATGCAACCAAAATAGGCATAAAGTAGAAAGGTGCCTGTGACATTATATTAAACAAAATGTATGTTGTATTTGTCGTAATATCTGGGAAGAAGTAACTAGCTAGTGATAATACAACACGCAACATTCCAGCACCATACAATACAGTAATAAATGGTGTTAATGAAGCAGACATAAATTGAATGACTTTCATAAAATAGTATTTAGCATTTTTCTTTTCAGTATCTTGTTTTAATGCATAATCTTCAGTATGAGTTTCATCAACTATATCACCTAATTTAATGTTGTAATTCTTTTCAATTTCATCAAATACTGGGAAAAGATTTTCTCCTAAAATAACTTGATATTGTCCTGAACCATATACAACCCCTAAAACTCCTTGCATTTTCTTTATTTCATCATCCTTAGCAATATTTCTATCTTTTAATACGAAACGCAAACGAGTTACACAATGTGAAACTGTATGAATATTATCAACTCCACCAACTTTTTCAACAATTTGTTCTGCCAAAGCAGCATAATTTAATTTAGCCATAAATTTCTCCTTTCCTTTATTGTGGCTGTTCTAAAATTCTTACAATGTGAATAACTAAATATAATCGATCCTCATCACTTAACTGATAGTTATAATTTTCTAATACAAAAGCTGCAATTTTATCAACACATCTATTAGCTTTATCATATTCTTTTGTTAATTGAGAAGCTAAAGAAGCAAGAGTATCATTTTTTTCTTTTATCTCCTCAAATAGAATAGTTTTCATAAAGAATTTAAGATGAATAATAAATCTAGAATATGCCAAAGAATCTTCATTTAATTTAACAGAAAAATTGTCTTCAACGATTTGTATTATTTCGTTCACTCCTTTCATAATTTTTAATGAATCGCGATTACTTCTTTTTTCTGTCGCAGTAATTAAATGAAAAGCTATTGAAGTGGATTCATCATCTTTAAGGGAAATATTAAGTGTTTCATTAATCATTTTGATTGCTTTTTTTCCAACTTGATATTCTTCTTTATAAAATCTTTTAACTTCTTCATTAACAAGTGTCGGTAAATCAAAGCCTGCTTTATATTGATTAACACTAAAATTAATATGATCTGATAATGCAACAATTAGATTTACATTAAATTTGACGTTCAATTCTTTTTGTGCCATATCAATAATTCTTTGTGTTAGCTCAATGATTTCAAATGGAATTTGTTCAAACAATGAAAGTATTTGTCCCTTATTTGAGCCATCTACCAAAACATATGTTTTCATTACTTCATTTTGAAACA
>CASEWY010000079.1 GCA_949291625.1 uncultured Bacillota bacterium | reverse complement strand
ATTGTTTTTAGTTTTTTGTATCAAGCTTTAAGTTTTTATTTGCTTATGAAGGTGCAAAATGATATTTTTTTGATTCTTTTAGTTAATGATTTTGGCAATTTTATATTTCAGATTGGTTTATTTATATTAATTTTTGCTTTTACTATTGTTTGTTTAATATTGCTTGATAAAAGATTTAAGCAAATAAAATTACCAATTATCTTTAGTTTGATGGCCATTATTAGTTTAGTTGGTGGTATATTTGGATACAGCGCTATTAAGAATTATGTTAAGCAAGATTATGAACTTACTAAGTTAAATAGACATCCTGGTTATGTTGAAAAGTATCGTCATAGTTTGGATGATTATGAAGTTATTGAAAAATTAGGTTTATTTCGTTATGAACAGACCTTAATTGAAAATTATCAATTTAGTTTAAATGCTCATAAGATTAGTGATGAAGCTGCTAATGAAGCTCAAAAGTTTTTAGATGCTTATGTTAATAATGATAATAAAAATGAATATAGTGGTATTTTTGCGAATAAGAATTTAATTATGATTCTTTGTGAATCATTAGATGATAGTATAGTAAATGAGGATTTAATGCCTAATTTATATAAGCTTAAAAATGATAGTTGGTATTTTGCTGATCATTATGCGCCCCTTTTAAAATATCATACTAGTGATAGTGAATTTATTAGTCAAACAGGAATGCTTCCTTCGCAAAAATATGGTAGCACTTATATGAATTTTGCGGATAATAGTTATCCTTATTCATTGGGTAACTTATTTAAAGATAATGGCTATAATACTAATGCTTATCATAGTTTTTATGAATATTTTTATAATCGTGATGTGATGTATGATGCTTTGGGTATTGATAATTTTTATGGGGCTAGAGAATTAGAACTTAAGGTTGACAAGAATGATCTTAATGGGTTAAATGGTTTTTATGAGGATGAGAAGTTATTAGAAAAGATGTTTGCGACTACTAATATTGATGAACCTTTTTATAATTTAGTTTTATCCTTGAGTGGTCATTCTTCTTATCGTGCTACTAGACCAGATATTCAAGAGAAATTGGCTATTTTAAATAATATGGATGAATATAAGAATTATCCTCAAGAGGCGAAATGTTATATTGCTTCGCAGATGTTATTTGATGATGCGATTGGTTATCTAGTGGATAAGTTAGATGAACTTGGTATCTTGGATGATACGGTTATTTGTTTATTTAGTGATCATTATCCTTATGGAATGGCGGATAAAAATGCAATGAATAAAATTGTGGATAATAGTACACCTTATAGTTCTAGCCAAGTATTTAGTTTAATTTATAATAGTGAAGTTAGTCCTGAGATAGTTGATAAGACGACTAGTACTTTTGATTTATATCCTACTTTGGCTAATTTATTTGGCTTAGATATTTCTAAGGCTTATACGGTTGGTCATGATATTTTTAGTGATGAAAATAATTTTGTTTTATTTGGTAATGGTGATGTACTTAATGATGAATATTATTATAGTGCTAGTAATGATTTGATTTATGATCGTAATATGAAGATTACGGGTAGCTATGATGATGATTTTAATCAAGCTATGAATGATGCAGCTAATATCTTAGAACATGCCCAAGATGTTTTAAGGGCTGATTTATATAATAAGTAACATTTTTACATTAGTAAATGTTAGAATTAATTGGATGAAAGGGGAACAATAGATGAAGGAATTGTGGGAATTATATATTTCATGGTTCAAGATGGGTCTATTTACTTTTGGTGGTGGTTATGCCATGTTGCCGATGATTCAACGCGATGTGGTAGAGAAAAAGAAGTGGGCTAGTGAAGATGAAATTATGGATTATTATGCGATAGGTCAATGTACCCCAGGAATTATTGCGGTAAATACGGCTACTTTTGTTGGTTATAAAGTAAAAGGTATTGCCGGGGGAATAATTGCGACCTTAGGAGTTGTTTCTCCTAGTTTAATTATCATTACGATTATTGCAGCTTTTTTGACTAATTTTCAAGATATTGTTATTGTTCAACAGGCTTTATCAGGAATTAGAATCAGTGTTTGTATTTTGATGAGTGTTTCTATTTATAAATTAGCTAAAAAGAGTGTTACTAATATCTTTGGCATTACCTTATGTGTGATTGCTTTTGTGATGAGTTATTTTACTTCTGTTTCTACCGTTTTATTAGTAGTTATTGCAGGAATTTGTGGCATCATCAAGGGGAGGATAAATCATGAGTGAATTATTATTGATGATGTGGGAATTTTTTAAGACTGGTTTATTTGCGGTAGGTGGAGGATTGGCTACCATTCCTTTCTTGCAAGAGATGGGTCAAACATATGGTTGGTTTGATGTTGAGACTTTGTCTACAATGATTGCGATTAGCGAGTCTACACCTGGACCTATGGGAGTCAATATGGCTACCTATGTTGGTTATACCTTGCATGGTTTATTTGGGGGTATTGCGACTACTTTATCTTTGGTTGCACCTAGTATTATCGTAATTATTATCATTGCGAATATGCTTGATAAGTTTAAAAATAGTAAAATTGTTCAAGATGTTTTTGTGGGTATTAGACCATTTGTTGTTGGTTTAATTTTGGCTGCTTGTATCGATATCTTTTTGACTACTTTATTTGATTTTAGTGCTTTAGATATCTTAAATAAGATTTCTTGGATACATATGCTTATTTTTGTGATTGGTCTAGTGGCTTATGAGAAATTTAAACTTCATCCAATATTAGTTATTATTTTAGGAGCAATCCTAGGAATATTGCTTGGACTATAGGAGGCTGTAGATGAACATTTCTAGTTTATTATTGAATCAAATTATTATCATGTTTATCTTGATGGCTGTTGGTTATGTTTTATATAAAGTTGGCTTTATTAGTGATCAAGGTTCAAAGGATATTGGAAAGATTTTGTTATATTTAGTTATCCCAATGGTTATTATTAATAATTTTATGATTGAATTTAATGCGGAAAATATTGAAGCTTTAATTCATTCGACGATTATTTCTTTGATTTGTATGATTATTGCGATGATAGTATCTTATATCTTTTTTGGTAAAAGGGATGGCATAGCTAATTTTAGTAGTACTTTTTCTAATGCGGGTTTCATTGGTATTCCTTTAGTGCAAGCTACCTTAGGGTCTAGCGCTGTTTTCTATATTTCGATTATGATTGTTTTGATTAATGTATTGCAGTGGACCTATGGGGTATTTATTATTACTAATGATTCTAGTGTTATGAGTTTCAAGAAGATTATTACTAATCCAATTGTTATATCAGTTATTATTGGTTTATTAGTATTTGTATTACAAATTAGATTTCCAACTACCATCACTAGTGTCTTTTCGCAAATTACAGGATTAAATACTCCTTTAGCAATGATTGTTTCTGGAGTTTACCTTGCCCAGTCAGATTTAAAGGCGATGTTAGTTAATAAGAAGATTTATCTTGTTTCTTTGATGCGTTTAGTAATTATTCCCTTAATTACTATTTTAGTTTTTAAATTTTTACCTTTTGGTAGTTTGGATTTAAAATTAGCAATTTTAATTACGGCAGCATGTCCAGTTGGTTCTAATGTAGCTATTTTTGCCCAAGCCTATGATGCGGATTATCATAGTGCCGTTGAACAAGTTTGTATGACGACAATCTTGTGTTTAATTACGTTGCCTATAATTATTTTATTAGCTAATAGTATAATATAAAAAGATTCTTTCAATTAAGAAGGAATCTTTTTTTCAGGTAGAATAGAAATTGCTTTTGGTTCTTCGATATTAAACATTTTATAATATTTTTCTGCACTTAAGGTGTTGTTGCATCCTTTACCATTTTTGGCATAATTAGTGCATCCTAAAAAGAAAGTGTCATCTTGACCATTTTTTACTACTAAATATCCATCGCGACATTTATCACATTTGATGATAGATAGTTTACCTGCGCGATATTGGTTTGTCATAAAGCCACAAACTTCTGGATTATTTGTACAAATAAATAAGCGTAGACCATAAGCATTTTTATAGCGATATTGCATAGGATAGCCACATATTGGACAAGTTTTTTTAATAATATTATTTTGTTTAGGTTGGCTATTCCAATGTCCTTTTAAAACAACATTTTTATAATCTTTTTTGATTTCTAATAGAAATTCGGAAGGATTTTGTTCAGGGGCTATAAAATATACTCTATTTTTTGTTCTAGTCATGGCGACATAGAATAGTCTTCTTTCTTCTGCATAGTCGATTGATCTATCTCCTTTAATGACAAAGCTTAATACAGGATCATCTTCTATTTTGGATGGAAAGCCATAGGTTTCATTGCGACCGTTGATAATTATTACATCATCGAACCCTAGTCCTTTTGATGCATGCGCGGTCATAAATGTAATGTCTAATTTGGGATATTTATGACTTATAATTTTATTTTTTCGCGAATTATAAGTGAATAAATCAGAAGTTTGTAATTTGTAGCCATCAAAGCCAAATCTTCCTAGTAGTAAGATATGGGAATTTTGTTTATTTTCTTGTGAATTATATTTAACTATTGTATCTAAGGCAGTTTCTACAGCGTGGGCAATAGCATACTTATTACTATTTGTTTTTTTAGAATAGTTATTGTCATAAGTATAAATAATTACTGGATCCTTAATATTTTTAGGGGATTTTAAAGTTTTGGTGATTTGACTTTTATTTTTTTGAATAAAATTACCGGCAATATCAATTATTTCTTGTGAATTGCGATATGTATTAACAATCTTTAATAGTTTGGCATATCCTACTTTTTCTTGGAAATTGGTAAATAGGCTAATGTCTGCCCCACTAAAAGCATATATAGATTGCCAATCATCCCCAACCGCAATGATTTTAGCGTTACATACTTCGGATAGGGCTTTAACTAGATCGAAACGTTGTTTAGATATATCTTGATATTCATCGACGATGATATATTTGAAATCAAGTTTTTGTTTCATTTCTTTTACTTCATTTAATATCTTGGCTGATTCATTGATCATATCTTCAAAATCAACTGCATTATTTTCTTTTAAATAGCGCTCATATTCTAAATAACAATCATTGCATATATTTAGGAAAAGTTTAGTTCTTTCATTTTTAGTTGTATGATACATGCGAGAAAATTCATCGACGGTATATCCATTAGCTTTAAAATTAGTAATGAAACGACAGATTAAACTTATGAGTTTACGGATATAACGATTTTCTTCAGATGAAATTAATTTTTGCATTATTTCTTGATTAGAACGTGGTTGTAAAATAAAGCCGTTTTTAATTAATAGTTCCTTTAAATGTTCAATTAATGAGCGATGATCGTTATAGCTAGAAAATGTATAGATTAAATTGGTTCCATGTTGTTTATGGAGCAATATCTTTTGATTTATCGCTTTTTTATAAGTATTTAATTCTTCTTGATTATAATGATTGCTTGTACCATTTTCTCTAATGCCAAAATGTTCAATATAGGCTATTTTTTCATTTTGTCGAATAATAAAATCAGGAGTATAAGGTTTTTTAGCTAAAAGAATATTATATTTATATAAAGGTTCATATTCATAATCAATATTATTTAAGTATAAGAAATTAGCGATTTCTACTTCTTGTTTAGATCTTAATACTTCATTTTGAATGGTAATAGTTTTTTTCGTTCTAGAATCAATTATTTGTGTTTTATATTCTTCTAAATCACTTCGCATGGTAGAAAAATTTGTGGATGCTAATTTTTTAAAGAAGATATTTAAATCATTTCCTTCATATGGAGCATCAAAATAAGTGGCGAAAAATAAGATTAGATTATTTACTAAAGATTCATTGGTTAAAATGGATTTTTTAAAATATTCTTGGATAAGAAAATATAATTTTGACGTATCAAAAATATTTAATCTTTCAGGATTATTTTTTCTGATAATGGCATTGCCTACAGCGTGGAAGGTGGCGATTGGGCATTCTATTTGTAAGCCTTTATTAATGCGATCTTTAAGTTCTTGAACTGCTTTATTTGTAAAAGAGATAACAAGAATTTGCGAAGGATCGATTTGCTTTTTTTCAACTAGATGTTTTACTTTGGCAGCAATAGTGGTAGTTTTTCCAGCACCTGCTCCAGCAATTACTAAACAATAGTCTTCATCTGTTAATATTACTTTTCTTTGATCATCATCTAACTTAATATTAGGATCGATATCATATAGAATATTATCGAAATAATTTTTATTAGCTTTAAGAGCCTCATTGATATATTTGTTATTATGATTATCAACTAGGGTTTCTAATTGGTTATAATCGTTGATTATTTTTTCAATAGTTTTTGGGGATGCTTTTTGTTTTTTACAATATTTTTTTAGCATTCCACTTTCTTTAATAATTTGGAAATATTCAATGCATTCTTTAGAAGATGATAAAAAGGTTGAATATTCGCTTTTAGCAATATATTCATCATTAGTTAATAAGTTTTCTATATAATTTTGAATATTTAAAAGTTCTAGTAATTTACTATCACTAGTTTGTTTTGGTTTTATTAGTTTTGGTAAGATATTCATAAATATTTCCTTTTTTATTATTATAAAATATAAAATTTAAAAATATATAAAAAAATAAAAGAGTGTTAAATTTTTAGATAAAAAATATGAAAAAATAGTATAAATATATAGTTAGTTGATAATATGAATTATATCATGTGAAGAATAATATAAAATATCAATAAAAAAAGCTATGTAATCTTTTGTTATTTGTAAAATAAGAATACATAGCCTAATGAATCATTGATTAAACAATTAATCATCTAACAAATTATTAAATGGGTTTGGATCATTAATAAATTGATTAGTAAAAGCATTGGCCGATAAAGGTGTAGAGAAGAAATAGCCTTGTAAGGTTTGAGCGTTTTTAATTTTACTTAAGGCTTTAACTTCATTGATAGTTTCTACTCCTTCACAACATACATTGATTTCAAAGGTTTTAGCGAAATCGATAATATTTTTAACTAATTTAGCATTATAAATATTTTCATGCATATTGTGGACAAAGCTTTTATCTATTTTTATTTCATCGATGGTTAATTGTTGTAGACGAGATAAACTAGAATAGCCAGTACCAAAATCATCGATAGCTATTTTTATGCCTTTAGTTTTCCAGATATTTATTATATCGTTTAAATATGGATAGTTATATAATTCTACACTTTCAGTTAGCTCAATGGTTAAAAAGTCTAAGAAAGTATATTTGTTGATAATAGCTAAAAGTTCTTTGTGTAATTTGTTGGTTGATAATTGAGCTAAAGACATATTAACATGCATATTGAAATTTTTTATGTGTTGACGCCATAACATGCCTTGACTACAGGTATTATCAAGTATCCATAGACCTACTTCGTATATAAGATCATATTTTTCTAATAGTGATACTAGATATTGGGTTGATAATTTATCACCATTATCGCATATATAGCGTAATAGGGCTTCAGCTCCAACAATTTCATAAGTATAGTTAGCTACTAAAGGCTGATAAAATATTTGGAAGCCGTTAAAATTGTTGCGAATGTTGCGTTTTAATTCTTCAACAATTTCTAGTTCTTTTAATATTTTTTCATAGTCATCACTATTGAAAAAGTGAAGATTATTTTTGCCTTTCATTTTAGCATAATATAGAGCTGTTTCTGCATATTGTAATAAGGCATTTTCGTCATTTGTATAATATTTGTCTAATGATACACTTCCAGCAGAGATAGCACATTGTTCCTTCATACGATTTTTAATAGCTTCATATATTTTATTTACTTCTTTGCTGGTTTTTTTAGGGATAATAGCGCCAAAAACATCACTACCTATACGTTGTACAGGACTTTCACTTATTTCATCTTTAATTGTTTTATAAAGATCATTGATTATTGAGTCTCCTATTTTTCTTCCGTATTGAAGGTTAATATTTTTTAAATCATCGATACCAAAGATGATAAAATAGCCTTTTTCATGTTTATTTATAGCTTGTTTTAGATTTCTTTTGATTGTTTGTAAATTATGGGTAGTAGCACTAGTGTCTACGGTAGATAAACGCCCTAATAGATATCTTTTTTTGGTTATATTACTGGTAAAAATTTTGCCACGAGAGTTTACCCATTGCATACCGTTGTGACCAATTATTCTAAAGTTTATATCATACTCTTTAGTAATATCTTTTTTTAGATGCCTATAGTTGGATACAACTTTATTAAAATCATATTGATAGATTTTTTTGCGCCATGCATCAATTTTTAAAGTATCTTGAATCTCACATAAATTGCTTATATTAGATGAAAAGTTAATGATATCATTTGCAATGTCTATTAAATAATAATATTCACCTGTAGCAGTTGAAAGATGATTTAATAGATTCATTATTTGTTTAATGTCGTCAATGCTAAAATCTTTCATTTTAACTCACCCCATGCTAAGTATTATAATACATTTTAGATGTAATAAAAGATAATTAGCTTGTTTTTATTTTTTTTATAAATTTTATTTATGGTCGATTGTGATAGTATTTTCGATTAATGGAGCGAATTTATTTTTGCATGCAACATGATATGGATCATTAGCGTAACGATCAAGATCTTCTTTACTTAAAGTTACTTCTAACATAACATCATAACTACGATTTGATTCTAAAAAATCTTGATGTACTTGTAAATCGTGAATATAGGTTAATTTTTCTTTCATTGATAATAGAATGTTTGTAAGAGTGTCTTGATTTTCTTGGGTGCGTGTTTTTAATTTAAATAAGACGATGTGTTTCATGATTGTTCTCCTTTTTCTTGATTATAGCATATATTAGGCTTTTATTTTATTTTTAAACTGTTATAATAGTCGTTGTATTTATTAAGGAGTTAAGGGGAGAAATGAAAAAAATTGTTTTGCTTTGTGGTGGTGGAATGTCTACTAGTATCTTAGCAAGAAAGATGGAAAAGGCTGGTCAAGATATGGATTATCCGGTTGATGTGCATGCTTATGGCGTTGGGGAATTATGTAAGGTTGCTAAGGATGCTGATCTTATTTTGATTGGCCCACAAATTAGGTATCTATGTGATAAAGTTAAGACGAAGGTACCTGATAAGATAGTTGAAGTTATTGATATGCATGATTATGGGGCTATGGATGGTAAAAAAGTCTTGATGCATGCAAAAACATTATTTGAGAATTAAAAATTAACCTCCTTGTATTTTCTAACTTGGAAAATATGGGGAGGTTTTTTTTGATAAGTGAGTAATTATTTTTTAATAAAATCTTTTGGGGATATGGCCGGTACAGAAGAATCAATGAAATCTTTGATATTTCGGGTAATTATGTAAGTTGCTTCATAGCGTGAAGCAACAGCATCTACCAAAGCATTTTCAAAGTCGGACATATTTTTTGAAAGAGCATTGTTTATATCTTGGCTTAGAACATCTGCAAAAGTTACAATTTTGTTGAGTTGTTCAATTTGTTCTTTAGCTTGCTTTGATGAGCCAAGTGCTTTACGTAATATGTAAAAGATATCACTAATTGCAGACGCAGATAAAAGACATTCGACATCGTCCTTAATAGCTTTATTTATTGCGTTGTAAGATTCTTGGAAAAATGGTTGACGCTTTTGTAAAATATCTAAAATTATATTTGTATCTATTAGGATTTTCATTGTCTTTTTAGTCTGCTTTCTTTAATGCTATTCGTGTCTTTGAGTGGAGTTGAAGCGGCTATGCCTACAAGATTGTTAAGAATTGTTAGTTTATCCACAGTAGGATTAGTAAGAAGAGCAATCTTTTTTCCGTTTTTTGTAATATATATATCTTGCTTTTTTGCAATTTCTAGATATTTTCCGAGATTAGCTTTAAATTCAGTTGCAGTAATAATCATAAAATTCTCCTTTTGTACACTTATTATATAAAATTTAAATAAAAATGTCCATATTTGCAATAACTTTTATATAAAATCGTACAATATAAATCGTACTATATTTTAACAATTTACTAGGAAGTGCAATTGTTGTGCATGACGTTTAGTTAATTAAATATTAAATATGTGTTAAGAAAAGATTAAATCTAGATTGATTTTAGATATTTAGTTTAGTACAATAAAAATATAGAAAGCGATTACATTTCGCGAGGAGGATTTATGAAGAAGATAATTTCATTAATTTTAATGCTCGCTATCGTTGTAGGATTTACAGGATGTAGTTCTGGTGGCGATGGTGGCAGCGCTAGTGGTGGAGATGATAACAAATTAGTTGTTTATTCACCAAATACCGATGGTTTAATTAACGCAGTTATGCCAGCTTTTGAAGAAGCATATGGGGTAGAAGTCGAGGTTATCACTGCTGGTACTGGTGATTGTATCACCCGTATCGATTCAGAAAAGGAAAATCCACAGGCAGATGTTATGTTTGGTGGTATGAATATTGCGAACTATGAAAATTATCCAGATCTTTGGGAACAATATACTTCTCCTAATGATGCAACATTACCTGAAGAATATCAAAGCTATAAGGGATATATTTCTCATTATTGCTTAGATGGTTCAGCTGCTTTATTGTTGAACATGGATGTTTTTGAAGAACTTGGTTTAAATGTTGATGATTTTAAGGGTTATGATGATTTATTGTGGCCTGAATTAAAAGGTCATATCGCAATGGGGGACCCTGCTAACTCTAGTAGTGCTTGGGCAGAACTAACTAATATGTTATTAGTAATGGGCGATGAACCTTATGATGAAAAAGCTTGGGAGTGGGTTGAAAGCTTTATTGCTAATCTAGATGGTATCAGCATCGATTCATCTTCAGCTATTTATAAAGGTGTTTCTGCTGGAGAATATGCTGTAGGTGTTTCTTAT
>CASEWY010000078.1 GCA_949291625.1 uncultured Bacillota bacterium | reverse complement strand
GGTGGAACTAATAAGATATCACCTTTTTCAATAGTAAATTGAAATCCCTTGGTTTCTACCGCATACTTACCATTAGTTACAATTGCTAGGCGATAAGTATAAATAGACGTAATAAAAGTACTTTGCGCTTGATGATTTTCGTAAAGATAATAAGATATAGGGATTATGTCAAATTGTAACATCGTTTTAGATATGTTATCAGGTATAAGAATTTTATTTATTTTCATAGAATAATTATAACACTAGTTATGAATTTTATAAAATGTAAACTAATTATTATATTGTGAAAAATCTAATTTGTAATATGATATAACTGAAAGCGGAGGAAAATATAAAATGAAAAAGCTAATGGCATTATTAATGGCTTCTTTATTAGTATTAAGTGGATGCTCATCTAGTACTACTACAACAACTAATGAAGAAACTGAAGCTCCATCAACTACTGAAGCTACAGTAAGTGTTGATGAAGAAAAAACTGCCGATGTTATCATTGTTGGAGCTGGTGCTGCTGGTTTAAGCAGTGCGATTGCAGCTGTTGACAATGGTGCTGAATCAGTAATCGTTATTGAAAAAGCTGATAAGACAGGAGGTAACTTATTATTAACTTCTGGTTCAATGTCAGCTGCAGAAACTTCTATTCAAGAAGAAGAAGGTATTGAAGATACTAAGGAATCTTATGTTCAAGATATCTTGAAAAATGGTGCAAACTTAGGTAATGAAGAATTAATTCGTGCTTATGTTGAAGAAGATACTGCTGCATTTGAATGGATGTTAGATCATGGATTATATGAAATGTTCCCTGAAGGTAGAGCTAAAGCAGTATTTGCTCCAGAACATCAATTATATTCTGTAGAACGTACTTATAAACCAAAGGCTACTGCTGAAGGTTATTCTAGTGCTGCTCATCAAGTATTAGATACTTATGTTAAAACTTTAGATCAAGTTTCATTTGATTTTAATACTAAAGCAGTTAAACTTGAAGCTAATGAAAATGGTCAAGTATTGAGTGTTTTGGCTACTAATAATGATGGTCAAACTGTTAAATATACTGCTAATAAAGGTGTTATCATGTGTACTGGTGGTTATAGTGGAAACTTTAACTTATTGGCAAAATATGCTGAAAATGGTGGCGACTATTTAACAAGTACTACTTCAATGGGTGAAGGATTATACTTGATGCAAGAAGTTGGTGCTTATATTGATGAAGAAACTATGAGCTATATTCCAACATTCCCAATGGGTGTTCAAACTGGTGAAAGAACTGGTACTATTGGTTCTACTTATACTTGGAAAGCTGGCGGAATTACTGTTAACCAAAATGGTGAACGTTTCGTAAATGAACAAGAAGATAAAGTTGATGTTCGTGAAGTTGCTTTAGAGGAACAACCTGGTGCTGTTCAATATGATATCTTTACTGATAAGATTGTTGAAGATTTAAGAGCT
The DNA here is from genome assembly GCA_949291625.1 of uncultured Bacillota bacterium. Classification (GTDB taxonomy): domain Bacteria; phylum Bacillota_I; class Bacilli_A; order Erysipelotrichales; family Erysipelotrichaceae; genus JALEVB01. The sequence goes on along the minus strand of CASEWY010000078.1, from coordinate 2,202 downwards.
GCTGGTGGTTCTATGATGTTTGATTTGTACTTTGCAGAAGGTGGTAGAGCTGAAGGCTTAGTACAAAGCGCTGATACTTTAGAAGAATTAGCTGAAAAGATCAATGTTCCTGCTGAAAACTTAGTAGCTACAGTTGAAGCTTATAATGAAGCTGTAGATGCTGGCGGAGTAGATGATTTTGGACGTAGTTATGATCCTGCTTCACTTGATACTACTTACAATCTAGCAATCAATAAGATTGAAGGCGACAAATATTATGCTATTCCATTAAAAGCATTATGCGTAATGACTTTAGGTGGTGTTACTATTGATACTACAGGTCATGTTCTTGATGAAGCTGGCAACCAAATCCCTGGCTTATATGCAGCTGGTGAAGTTGTTGGTGGTATTTGGGGTAAATTCGTTTCTGGTGGTACTGGTGTAATGGGTCCTATTACATTTGGACGTATTGCAGCTAAATCAGTTATGAGCGATGAATTAGCTACTGGTTATACAGTTGCACCTGCTTCAAATATTTTTGATAAAGCATTATTTGAAAATAATACAGAAGTTGTAGAACGTTTTGATATGAGTACAGCTTTAACTGATGGTACTTATAGTGCTACAGTTGATGGTCAAGATGGACCAATGGAAGTTGAAGTTGAAATTGCTGAAGGTAAGATTGCTAATGTAACTATTGTTTCTAATAATGAAACAGAATCTGTGGCATCTGGTGCTTTGAGTAGTTTACCTGAAACTATCGTAGCTGAAAATAGTGTTAATGTAGATATTGTTAGTGGTGCTACTTTAACTTCTAATCGTATCTTAGATGCAGTTACTGATTGCTTAAATCAAGCTAGTAAATAGTTATTAAAAGTTGTAGATTTAATATCTGCAACTTTTTTTATGTGTTAAAATAAAAATATGAAGATTAGATTAAAAGATAAACCAAGAAAAATATTAATAGTTATTTTAAGCATTATAGTTTTAATTTTGGTAATTCAAACTATTTATCTATTAAACTAGGAGGACACTATGCAATATCGTACATTTGCAGATTTTAAAACATCAATTTTAGGTTTTGGTTGTATGCGATTTCCCACCGATGATAATGGCAATATCGATGAAGAAAAGACTTTTAATATGCTAGATACAGCCTTAGAAAATGGTGTAAATTATTATGATACTGCTTATCCTTATCATAATAAAAATTCGGAATTAGTACTAGGTAGATGGTTACAAACTATTGATAGGGATAGTATTTATGTAGCTAGCAAATCACCGGTATGGCTAATAAATAATATTCAAGAATTTGATGAGATGTTAGATAAGCAATTAGCGCGTTTAAAAGTAGATCATCTAGACTTTTATTTGTTGCATGCTTTAAATGCTGAAAGATTTAATAAGCTTTGTGATATGGGCATATTTGAACATTTAGCTAATGTTAAAGCAAGCGGAAAAGTTTCCCATATTGGTTTTTCTTTCCATGATGATTATGAAGTTTTTGAAAAAATAATTAAGCATTATCCTTGGGATTTTTGTCAGATTCAATATAATTATATGGATATTAATTATCAAGCAGGTGATAAGGGCTATGAATTAGCTAAAAGTATGCATATTCCAATGGTAATAATGGAACCAATTAGAGGAGGAATGTTGGCTAATGTTCCTAAGGAAATAAAAGAATTATTTAATAGTTATGATAATAATAGCCCAGCTAGTTGGGCTCTTAGATGGGTAATGGCTCATGATAATGTGATGTGTGTATTATCAGGAATGTCTAGTATGGAACAAGTAGTTGATAATTTGCATACTGCTAATTTAGATCTTAATTTAACTAGTAAACAAGAAGAAATCTATATGCAGGCTAGAGCTTTATTTAATAAGCGCATTCAAGTTAATTGTACGGGTTGTAGATATTGTATGCCTTGTCCTTTTGGAGTAGATATACCAGGTAATTTTAAGGTTTATAATGAAGGCTATATCTATGATTTAGCTGATAAAAATAAAAAGGAATATCTATTCATTGATGAAACTCATCGTAGTAATGTTTGCCAAAAATGTGGGGCATGTATTACTAAGTGTCCTCAACATATTGATATTCCTCATATGTTAGAAATAATAACTAAGACTTATCAAGATTGATTATTGTTGCATCATATCTTGATCAATTAGTCGATCATTTTCTCTAAATTGTGCTTGATATAGTTTAGCATAGGCACC
>CASEWY010000077.1 GCA_949291625.1 uncultured Bacillota bacterium | reverse complement strand
ATGGAAATGATCATATAAATAGTTTAAACAAAAGCGTAATCCTTGTGGATCAATAGGATAACCAAAATCTGAAGTCTTTACATATGGATTAGTTAATCCTCGCATCAAATTACCATTACTCATCGTATATTTACTTTCATCAAACGCAACTACCTTCGAGTTATAATAACTAAAAGAAATAAAATCAACAGTATGACTTAAATATTCTTCGTCATCTTTTTCCCAATTAAGCTCAACATTATTTTCTTTCCATATTTTGGAAGCATAATAAGGATATTTTCCATATACATGTACATGAATGAAATAATCTAATTCATGTTGACTTTCCATCATGGTACGCATATCTAATGGATCACAAGTCATTGCATATCTTGGAGCAGCAGCCACCATACAACCTACTTTAAGATTAGGATAATTTTCATGAATATATTTTGTTATTTTACCAGAAGCTACTAATTGATGATGCGCTGTTTGATACAATTCACTAGCAGATAACTCTTTTTTGTTAGTAATTACACCAGCTGACATTAATGGTGATATCAACGTAATATTTATTTCATTAAATGTTAACCAATATTTTACTCTATCATGATATCTATCAACAACCGTAGTTGCATATTTATAAAATAGTTCAATCATCTTGCGTGATCTAAATCCATCATATTTTTTACAAATACCTAAAGGCATTTCATAGTGTGATAAGGTTATTAAAGGTTGAATATTATATTTTAAACATTCATTAATAACGTTATCATAAAATTTTAAACCTAATTCATTTGGAACATCTTCATCTCCATTAGGATAAATTCTACTCCAAGCAATTGAAAAGCGATAAACCTTAAATCCCATACCAGCTAATAAAGCAATATCCTCTTTGTAGCGATGATAATAATCTGTACCAATAAGCTTTAAATTTTCTTTAATTGGTCCATCACTTAACCCTTTTCTAACTCCATAAGGCATTAAATCTTGAATACTTAAACCCTTACCATCAAGATTATATGCACCTTCACATTGATTAGCAGCTAAAGCGCCACCCCATAAAAACTTACTAGGAAAACTCATGAGCGGATACCTGTCAATAATGTATCACCGGCATGAATATCTGTTTCATTTGTTTCAACAACATCTAACATATCATTACTATTGGTAATAATTACAGGAGTAGTAATATCATATCCTTCTTTTTCTAAAGCTTCTTTATCAAAAGAAACTAATAAATCTCCTTTTTTAACAGTATCACCTTGCTTAACATGAGCATTAAAATATTTGCCATTTAATTTAACTGTATCTAAACCGATATGTACAAGCACTTCCATACCATCATCAGTAGTTAAGCCAATGGCATGTAAAGTATTAAATAATACTGATACTTTACCATCTACTGGGGCATAAACATTACCATCACTTGGAACAATGCCAACACCTTTACCTAATGAACCAGTATTAAATGCTTCATCTTTAACTTCTTCTAAAGGTATTACTTTACCATTAATTGGAGCATAAACAATACTTTTCTTATTTAATACTTCATTTTTAGTGTCAACCTTTGCTTTTACTTCTTCTTTTGGATCTTTAAAGATAATAAAGCTAATTACAAATGCTGATACCATCGCAATCGCTACTGCAATAATAACATTCATGAAAGAATTATCTGGACCAATATAAATAGGTAAAGAGAAGATATTACTAGTACCACTTGCCCATTGTTTAACTCCAGTTATACCTGCCCATAATCCTCCGATAGCCCCACCTGCCATAGCAGCATATAAAGGTGTTTTATATACCATACCAACACCATATAAAGTAGGTTCCGTAATTCCACATAATGCTGAAACGCCAACTGAAGAAGCCAATGATTTAAGATTTCCATTTTTAGTTTTTAAAGCAACACCAAAACTAGAAGCAGCTTGAGCCATATTTGAACAAATCATGCCTGGAGCCATTATTGTAGCATAACCTAAAGAAGCACGTTGAACAGATTGAGCAGCACCTAAAGCATAATGCATACCAGTCATAACAAGCAATGGACATAAACCACCAACTAATACTGGAACTACCCATCCTACAGTACCTTCCATCCAAGTAAATAATTGTGCAACATAATTACCAATAATTGAACCTAAAGGACCTAAAACTACAAAACCAACAGGCACAGTAATTAAAGAAACAACTAATGGTACCGCAAAAATAGAAATTGCTTTAGGAATATATTTCTTAACAATACCTTCAACCTTACTTTGGAAATAAACAATTAAAATAATAGGAATTACCGAAGAAGTATATGAAGCCATAGTAACTGGTAAACCAAATAAGGTTACTGGATTACCTGCTGCACGTAATTCTATGTAAGTTGGATTTATCAACATAACTCCATAAATAAGTGCTAAGAATGGATTAGCCCCAAATTTACGAGCAGAAGAGAAAGCTAAGAATACTGGTAGATAATAGAATACACCGTCCGCAACCATATATAACAATTGATAAGTTGTCGTATCGGTAGTAATGATATTAAATTGAGTCAAAATTACCAACAATGCCTTAATCATACCTGAAGCAGCTAATGGCCCAACAATAGGCATTACACAACCACTCATGGTATCGCACAATTTACCAAACAAGCTCATTTTTTCTTTGTTCTTATTTGCTTTAGTACTTTGACCATCTTCACTAACATGATATGTCTTAACTAATTCATCATAGACATCTCCAACATGAGTACCAATAACAACTTGGAATTGACCATTTTTATTAACACAGCCAACTACTCCCTCAATCGCTTTACAACCATCAATGCTAGCTTTACCATCATCCTTTAAAGTAAAGCGAAGCCTAGTAATACAATGAGTAACTGATTCAACATTGTCTACCCCTCCAACATTTTTAATAATTTCTTTGATCATCGCTGAATATTGCATTTTCTTTTCCTCCTTTTCTTCATGATGATTATGAAAATATTGAATAAACTATCAATTTATCCCTCCCTTAAGTTTATATAGAAAAAGCCGAAATGACCCTAAGCAAAAAATATGCTTATGATCAATTTCGGCCTTGCCTAATTAAAGTTACAACCCTACTTAGATCTCTCTCTTTGCGTTAATCGATGTACATGTAACATAAAATATAACATTTCTTCATTGGTCAAAGATATATCCAATGACTCAAGTAAATAAACCCTTATTCTTTTTACACATTCATAAGTTTCAGGATATTTGGTTTTAACCTGATTAAACAAGAAATCATCTTCATTACTAATCGTTTGCGTTCTATGTAAGAAATAACGAATATGCGTAATAAAACGTGTATATGCCATACTATTTTCATCTAGATCCATTTTAAAATGCATCCTAACAATAGTTAAAATATCATTGATAGTCTTCGCCGTCATAATCGCATCCTGACTATTATCACTAGTCTGTTCATTTACAAAATGCATCGCAATAAAACCAGCTTCATCATCATTTAGAATCACATGTTCCTCTTCCTCAATGATTTTTAATGCCCCTTTAGCAACCTTATATTCCTTTTGATAAAATCGTTGAATCTCCCATAACAACGCATTACTCATTTGTTGTCCTTCTTTATAACGATCAATTGCATAAGAAATATGATCAACTAAACCAATAAATATCGATTCATGAAAAGTAACACCCAATTCTTTTTCTGCAAATTCAATAATCTTCTTAGTAAGCTCCAAACGTGATTCAGGAATACTATTAAGCAATTCAACATAATGATTTACTGCTTCTTTAGAATCTAACTTAAATCTTTTTTCAATCTTCGTCTCATCTACAATATCATTAGGTTTCAACCCATAAGCAATTCCCTTACCAATTAAGATAATTTCTTCATGTTTAGATGTTTTAGCCAACATAACGTTGTTGTTGAAAATTTTAACTACTCTTATGTTAGCCATAATTCCCCTCCTAACATATAAAAAAGGCCAAACCACCCACTAAAAAATCAGATGGTTTAAGCCTTGCCTAATTAAAGTTACAACCCTAAATCCACTATTAAAATACCATAGCTTGAAAGCGCTGTCAATACATTTTGCAAAATTCTGAAATGAAATGCATAAAATCCCCGAATTCTTTTTAAATAATTTTCACGTATATAAAGTCTCAGGCTAATATCCTCTGGCAATATTAATTCATATAAAATAACAAAATAACCCGTTTAACGTTACCGATTTTTATATTTTTTCATTTTCAGTAACGTTAAATGTCTTTTCCTTTTAAACTTTTATAACTTAGATACACCTATAGAAATATAGCCTCACTGTTATTAGTGAGGCTGTCTTTAGGAAGTTCTATATATTTATTTAATATTGCTAACAGATAATTATTCTTTTTATGATTTTATAATAATTAACTTAAAAATCTAAGTATTGTTTCGATAATTTCAATAATTCTTCTACTTTTTCATTATTATCTATTTCTGTATAATAAATAGCCTCAAACAAATTAACATAGATAAAAGCTTTAGAATGACTATAAACATCTCGTTTCTCATTATATTTTTTATATAGTTCAAATATTTTGTCTGATTGATAAGAAATAAAATACTCAAACATATTTACTAGCATATTATATGCTTCATCATAA
>CASEWY010000076.1 GCA_949291625.1 uncultured Bacillota bacterium | reverse complement strand
GCAACTATTGACATATCTGTAACTCCACCAGCTACACAGCTTAATAAAGCTGTTAGCCAATCGATATGAGAAACATAATGAATGATTCCTCCCGCAATAAAAGTATTAGCAGTAAGCATGATGATCAAAATGATAAAGGGCTTGATCAAATATTTAAAGTTCTTGATATCCTTCTTTTCAATCTGTACTCCAATATAAGCTCCCGATATCGCAACTCCAAATACTTTGATTGGAACGATAAAATCAGCATAGTCAAATATGATATTAGTAATGCCCACCAAGATCATGGAACCTAGCATTCCAGGAGCAGGTAATTTCAATTTTTTAGCAATTAACCAACCAACAATACCTACTAAAATCGTTATTAATACATTCATCATTAATACCTCTTATGGTGCATAATAACCATATAAAATTATTTATTCAATATCTATAGAATATATTGAAATAAAGTAAACCATTTTTAAACTTTCAATCTATGTAATCATGTAAGAATATTTCATGTTATTTGAAACAAAGTTTTAGTATAACAGTGATAAATTATATATATAGAAAATAAGGAGAAAGATAATATGAAGAAAGTTATGATTGGTACTTTTACTACCGAATCCAATGAAAACATTCCTGAAAAGAATGAAATTACAAGCTATGATATTGCCTTTGGTGATGATTTAATTACCAAAATGGTAGTAGGCGATATCTTTGCTAAAGAAGGGATAGAAATCATTCCATCTATTTATGCCAATTCTGGTGCGGCTGGTGTTACCAAAAAACATACTTATGAATATATCAAAGCATGCTTCCTTAACACTGTCAAAGAACATCTACACGAACTAGATGGTATTTATCTAATGCTTCATGGTGCTAGTTATGTTGATAATGGTGTAGGTTCTGGTGATCACGATATCATTAAATCAATTCGCGAAATTGTTGGACCATATTTACCTATTACAGTAGCTTGTGACCCTCATGGCAATCTAACTAAAGAATATGTAGAAAACACAACTTGCATTAGATCATATCGTCAAAGTCCACATACTGACTCAGTAGAAACAAAACGCAAAATGGCACAATTAATCTGTGATCTAGTAAAAAATCCTCGCCATATCGTTCCGGTATATCGTAAACTTCCACTTATCTTAGGTGGAGAACAATCAGTATCTGCAGATGAACCGGTAGCTTCTATCAATAAATATATGGACGAAATGGAAAAAGATCCAAGAATCCTATCTGCATCTTGGCATGTAGGCTATCTAAGACACGATTGTCCTGAAGCAGGATGCGGTATCGTAGTAGTACCTCAAAATCCTGAGGATAGAGAATATTGCGAACAAAAAGCTGATGAACTAGCTAAATATGTATGGGACAAACGTCATGAGTTCCACTATACTGGATATACTGCAGAACCAGATAAAGCCTTAGAAGATGTCTTAAATTTTGAAGGTAAACCATGCGTAATTACTGATAGTGGTGACAATACAACATCAGGTGCTAAAGGATGGAATACTTATATTCTAAGACAAGTACTAAAAGCTAATCCTTCTAAACACTTCTTATTTGCCTCAATCAATGATCCAAAATGCACAGATAAATTAGATGCATTAAACGTAGGTGATGAAACAACTATTAATTTAGGTGTAGGTCATGATGAATTAAGTGCACCAGTAGAATTAAATGTCAAAGTATTATGCAAAGGAGAAATTGCTAATGCTGTAGCTATTGGTCGTGATGATATTTATAAAGTATGTGGAAAATGTGTAACTGTAAATGTAATTGGAACTAATATTGATATTATTGTTGCGAATGACCATAAATCCTTCCAAGGTAATTTACAATTTACAAAAGCAGGAATCAAAGATTGGAAAGAATATGATTGCGTTGTTGTAAAACAAGGATATATCTTCCCAGAATTAAAAGCTAATTGTGCCTTCTATGTAATGAGCCTAACTGATGGCCCTACTCCACAAAATACCAAGAAAATCCCATTCAAACGCATTATGCGCCCAATGTATCCAATCGACAACATTTAATAAACTTTTATGAAAAATATAAAACTAGTAATTGCCGACATTGATGGAACGCTAGTCAGTGATGGCAAAGAAATGGGGCCTTTAACCAAAAAAATGCTACAAGCATTACATGATAAAGGCATCCTATTAGGACTAGCATCTGGAAGACCTTGTGGAGAACATCTAGCTGCACGAGCTAGTGGATGGGGATTTGATTTCCAATTCGATGTATTAATTGGCATGAATGGTGGTCAACTATGGGATGTAAGAAATGATAAACGCTATGAATACTATCCTTTAAAAAAAGAATATATCAAAGAAATCATCCAATTTATGGACCCAACTAATATAAATTGTTATGTATATCGTGGAGATACTACTTTAGTAAGATGGTATGACAAAAGAATGCAAGCATCATCAGTACGCAATCTAGAACCAATGATGCTAGCCAAAAATGATGAAGAAATGTGGGAAAAAGACAATGCTAAATTATTATATAGATGCAAAGATTTAGATGAAGTTGCACTAGGCATTAAAGTTGCATCCCAACACCCTTCACCAAATTATCAATATTTTCAAACCGGACCTTTGATGATAGAATTCCAAGATCCAAGAGTAAATAAAGGTTTAGCCCTAACAAATTTCTGCAAGGTCAACAATATCGACTTAGCTGAGGTAGTCGCTTTTGGCGATGCCCAAAATGATGATCCAATGCTAGAAGTAGCCGGTACAGGCGTTGCCATGAAAAATAGTGGCAAAAGTACCTTAGCAGTTGCCGATATTATTACCGAAGAAGACAATAATAATGATGGGGTAGGAAAATTTATTGAAAAACATTTGTTATAAGGAGATTGGAAATGGAAAATAAAAATTTATTTGCTAAAGAACTTTTAACTTATGTAGGGGGAAAAGATAATCTAATACATGTATATAAATGTACTAATAGTATTCGCATTGATTATAAACATGTAAAAGAAGTAGATGAAGCAAAGTTAAAAGAAATTAATGGCTTACAAGGGGTGGTAAATAAATCACACAGTTTACAATTAATTATTGGTGCAGATGTTAATGAAGCATACGAAGCTTTCTTAGAAGCAGCATCTTGGGATCCTGATAATGAACCACCAAATATGGAACCACCTGAACCTGATGAAGATGGTCCTCATAATATAATGTATTTTGCCCAAAAGTTTGGAACCTTTGTAGCACCTATCTTTATCCCCATCATTCCAGCCCTAGTAGTAGGAGGTTTAATTTTAGCCATCCGCAATCTATTAATCAACTACTTTGGCATATCCATGGACAGTGGAACAGCTCAGTTAATGATGGGCCTATTTGAAGCAGGATTTACCTTTTTACCAGTATATCTAGGTTATGCAACCGCAATAAAATTAAATCTATCACCTATATTAGGTATGATGTTAGGCGCTCTATTAATTGGTAGCACATATACCAGTGGAACTATTACTGATGTTTTTGGCATAGCTATACCCCAAGTAAATTATGGATCAAGTATTATGCCGGTAATATTTGGCGTATTCTTCATGTACTATGTAGATAAACTACTAGATAAGATAATACCCCAAATTCTAAAATTCTTCTTAAAACCATTATTAGTAATGGTAATAGTCGCTCCCGTAACCCTAATTATCCTAGGACCTATTGGTACTATCTTATCTGATTATGTAGCCCAAGGAATCATGTGGTTATATAATACCATTGGTTTTATCGCTATTCCTATATTATGTGCAGTATACCCATATATGGTAATGCTAGGACTAGACAAAGCCTTATCGCCAATTGGCATCCAATTAATTACCACTGTTGGCTATAATCCTATAACAAGTGTAATGGGATATGTAAGTAATATTTGCATTGGCGCATCTACTCTAGCAATCGCTTCTGAAGAAAAAAATATTGCTCAAAAAGGTCTATATAATTCTTTTGGAGTAACTGCACTATGTGGTGTAACCGAACCTGCCTTCTATGGTGCTCTAATTGGTAGACCAGACGCTTTAAAGGGAACTGCCATTGGTGCAATTGTCGCAGGCTTATTTGCAGCCATATTCCAATTAAAAGCCTTTGTTCAAGGTGGATGTCCAGGCCTATTAACCTTTGTATATTTTATCGACAATAATGGTTCCTTATATTATGTATTTATAAGTATCATAACAGCTATAATTGCCATTGTTGTATCATTTATTGCCACCAAAATTATTATTCGTAAAAAGAAAAGATTAGCTAGCCGATAAAGACAAAAGCTGAATACCACAATTGATACTCAGCTTTTTTGTTGCAAAAATTTAATAAAATCATAAAACCAAATTATCATTATTAAATCTTGCAAAATTGTTTTTCTATATCTTATTAATTTGTCCTAGGCTTAATAAGACATAGAATAAGAGTAAATAGTACTAACATTGTACAATTAAAAAATAACATACAAAAAATGATTTTACAATAGCTCCAGTCGGCCGAAAATCATACCCTTTTTTCAAATTTTTATTGCATGAAATGCACGATTTTCGCTTGAAATGCACTTGACTTTGTGACATACTCTCACCACCTAAAGAGGTGGGGAGCTTCTCGTTCGATACAACTAACGTTGTAAGCATAAGCGAGCTAACCCCGTGTGTCCCACGGTTGTTTACTATATATCATGCAAATTTAATTCGCATGCCTTCGTT
>CASEWY010000075.1 GCA_949291625.1 uncultured Bacillota bacterium | reverse complement strand
ATTATGTAGGATGAACGCTTTTATTTATAGATGGGTACATTTTGACGCTTACAAAGATAAAAGAGAAATCTATATATTTTAAGTATATAGGTTTCTTTTTTTCACAGTAAAAATTTAGGCTCATAGAAGCATTTTCTATGAGCCTAATATCTATTAATCAAATTCTATGTGTTGTCCTTTTACTTGGTAAATAATATGTTCGCAGATGTTTTTAGTATGATCTCCTGCTCTTTCAATATTACGAAGCATTTCTGCAATATTAATAATATTTTCTGTAGTATATTCTGGTTTATTACGTAAATTTCTTGAAATTTCTTTGAACTTCTTATTAATATTTTCATCCTCACTAGGAATTTGCATTGCCCATTTGCTATCTTCTTTAGCATATGCATCCATTGCATGATCTAACATATTAAGAAATTCATCCATAATCTCTTTAGTCATTTTCTTTGTATCATCATCTAATTCATGATTTTTAATAACAAAGCTAGCGATATTCTTCGAATAATCACCAATTCTTTCAAGATCAGTAGTAATTTTAATAGCAGCAATAACCTTTCTTAAATCACTTGCTACAGGTGATAATAAGGCAAGGCATTCAATTGCTGTATCATTTACATCTTCCTCACAACGATTGACAAATTCATCCATTTTAATTACTTCTAAAGCTTTATCTACATCCATCGTTTCTAAGCATTCATATACTTGACCATACATTTTGTTGATCAATGAAGCCATATGTAAGACAACTTGCTTTAAATTATCTAATTTATCATCCATTTTTACCATAAATATTAACCAAACCTTCCTGTGATATAATCTTCTGTACGTTTATCTTTTGGATTTTGGAATATTACAGATGTAGTATCATATTCCACCATATCTCCTAGTAAGAAAAATGCTGTATAGTCACTTACCCTACTTGCTTGTTGCATAGAGTGAGTAACAATAATAATAGTATAATCTTTTTTCAAAGTTTCAATCAATTCTTCAATCTTGCTTGTAGCAATTGGGTCTAAAGCACTTGTTGGCTCATCCATTAAGATAACTTCAGGTTGCATAGCAATTGCTCTAGCTATACATAATCTTTGTTGCTGACCACCTGATAAACCTAATGCACTTTCATGTAAACGATCATGAACTTCATCCCAAAGTGCTGCTTGTTTTAAAGATTTTTCTACAATTTGATTTAATTCAGCTTTATTTTTTAAACCATGGCATTTGGGTCCATATACTATATTTTCATAAATTGACATAGGAAATGGATTTGGTTTTTGGAAAACCATTCCTACTTTTGTTCTTAATTCAACAACATCAGTCTTAGGCTCATAAATATTAACACCATCTTTTAAAATTGTACCCTCAATTTTACAATTCTCAATTAAATCATTCATACGATTTAAACAACGAAGAAATGTAGATTTTCCACAACCACTAGGCCCAATAAATGCTGTTACTTTATTTTTATATAAATCAATATTTATATTTTTTAAGGCTTGTTTTTCACCATAATACAAATTTAAATTCTTTACATCAAAACATGTATCCATTTTTACTTATCCCTTCTATACAAAATTTTTGCTTAATTTTTTACCAACAATCTTAACTATAATATTTAATACTAATACTACAGCCAAAATAATAATGGAAATGGCACAAGCTAATTCAAAATTAGGTTGTTCAGCTGACATAAATGACCAAATCATCAAAGATAAGCTTGTAGCTGGCCCATTAACAACTGGATTATCACTAATGAAAGTACCCATGGTATAAATTAAGGCAGCACTTTCACCAATAACACGTCCAATACTCAATAAGACACCAGTTAATATACCATTCATACAACATGGTAAAACAACCTTAAAAATAGTCTGTGACTTAGTGGCACCAAGTGATAATGAAGCATCTCTTAAACTTTGTGGAACAACAATTAAGGCTTCTTCCACACTTCTAATTATGGTAGGTAATAAAATGATAGCCATTGTCAAACCACCTAATAAGATACTTGTTCCTGTAGCACCAAAAACCGTTGTAACAGGGAATAATACAGAAACACCCATCAAGCCATAAACAATACTAGGAACACCTGTCAAAGTTTCAATTCCTTGACGAATCAAACGATTAATTCTACTCTTATCCGCATATTCATTTAAATATATAGCACTAGCTATACCAATTGGTAAGGAAATAACTAAACTAATTAAAATTAAATATAATGTAGCAATTAAAGATCCTCTAATACCTTCTCCTGGAGATTGAATGTAAATACTAGTAATTTCACTTGCATCATCCAAACTCTCTTGAAGAGCTTTAGCATCTTGTTTTAAAATCTTACCACCTATAGCAGCATTTCCTTCACTATCAATATAATCTAACTTTTCAATAGTATAACCTTCATCAACGGGAATTTGTGTCCCATATAAATCTCCAGCAGTTAAACTAGTTAAATTTTCAAATGGACTTCCTGGAGCAATATATTCAATAGTAATAACACTTTCTTTATGAGAAGTTACTTCATCAGTAAAGCTAACACCCCATTTAGTAGAAAAATAACCATTGCAACTATCACAAGTAAATTCTTTTGGCTCATTATCTGTTACTGCAACTAAATAGTTTTGAGACCAATAATCATTTTTTAACAAATCAAAATTTATTAATTTAATTCCATTAGTTACAACATAAACTAATATAGAACCCAAGAATAATACTCCTAAAAAAGCACATAAGTATGTTATGCCATTTAATATATTATCTTTTACTTCTCTACTCATGAATTCTTACCAATCCTATCTTTTAGTAAATTTAATAACCAGTTAGAAAAGAAGATAACAAATAACAAAACGATACCAACTGAGAAACGTATATCATAATCTAAACCAGAAGTTTCCTTTAAACCAGCAAGCATTGTACTAGTTAAAGTTCTAGTAATATCAAATAAATTAAATGTTGGTCCAAACAATTTATTACCAGCTACCATACTAACTGCAGTTGCTTCACCAAAAGCTCTACCAATTCCTAAAATTGCTCCCGCAAAAATTCCACTTTTAGCACTAGTTAAAACAACTTTAAAATTGGTTTGCGTTTTAGTAGCTCCTAAAGCTAAAGAAGCATGTTCTAAATCTTTATCAACAGCTTGAATAGCAGTAATAGACATACTTGTAATTGTTGGGAAAATCATAATAGCCAACAAAATAATTACCGCTAATAAACTACTACCACCAGCTGTAGTTACTCCAAATAATGAAGCAAGCCATTTAACAAAAACAACTATCACACCACTTGCAAATACACCATAAACAATACTTGGAACACTTGCTAAAAGTTCAACTACACTTTTCATGATTGAACTAAGTTTCTTAGGTGCTATTTTTACAATAAATAAAGCACATAAAACACTGATTGGAAATGATAATAATAAACTTGCAAACGCACTAATCAAAGTATTAATAACGATGAAACCTACACCATAAATACCTTGATCTTGACGGTAAGTTGTACCAAATAAAAAGCTAATGATATCTACTTGTCCAAATTCATAACCCGGTAAAAATGGCGAAATTCCCTTCATGAAAATGAAGAGAACCAAAATAACTATAAAGCTACTAGATAATATCGCCATTGCCAAGAAGAAGAATTTGAATATATTATCAATTATTTTATTCTTTTTCTCCTTACTAGCATTAATCATAACTATTTCACCGCACTAAAATCTGTTAAAGTACCAGAATAAATTTGATTTAAACTATCAGCACTAATATCTGTTAAAGTATTTGCTGTATTAACGATAGCTACAACTGCATCAATTGCATATGTACCACTGCTCATTGCACCAGATACATCTTCATCTTCGTTGAAGTTACGAGATGCAAAACCGATATCAGCAGCATTTACACCAGTGCTTTCTTCACCTAATACACGTTTGTAACCATCACCAGAACCAGTTTGATTCATAACAAATTGGAAGTTACCAGCTAATGGAACAAATGATTCTAAAGCAGCAGATAATGTACCTTCAACACTTGTAGAACCACAAGTAGAAATTGTAATAGCACTATTATCTTGATTTACGATTGGATGATTTTCAGCTAATTCAGCCCAAGGTGTACTTTCATCTAAATTAACAATACCACCAGCAGATTGAACAACTAACATACCTTCTGTAGAATTGCATAAGTAATCAAGGAATGCAGCAACTAATTGTTCTTTTTCATCTGATTCAAAATCACCAGCAGCTCTTGTAACAAATGCGAATGGTCTTTGCATTGCATATGAACCATCTAATACAGTTTCTTCACTTGGAGCAACACCTTCAAAGCTTAATGGTTTAACATTATTTGCTTCAAAATCAGTACTTAATGATGCATAACCAATACCATTTTCATCAGCCCCAACTTTAGTAGCCATGTCACCATTACTACTAACTTCAATTGCCGTAGCTGTAAGTTCTTCTAAACCAATAGCATTTTCGAATGCTTCACGAGTTCCACTAGTAGCATCACGAGTATAAACGTTAATTGTACTAGTTTCTGTTGTAGGTTCTTGTGCAGCTTCGCTAGATGCAGGTGCTTCTGTAGCTGGAGCACTTGAACATCCTGCTAGAAGCATCAAGCTAAATAATACACATAAAATTTTCTTCATATTTTCCTCCATACCTTCTAGGTACGTTATATATTTAAACAATAAAAAATAAAATATATATTAGAGGAATGTAAAGTTTATGTAAAATTTTAAAATAATATCTTAGATAAATAAGGTTCTATTTGTATACCTTTAAAATGACCATTTGGCAAAGAAGCATCTTGTTCCATATTTAATCTAAGCAATTCACTAATACCTTTAACCGCATTAAAAGTAGCAGCTTCTAAATCTAATCCTTTTAATAAATTATCAGTTAATAATGCCGAAAATATATCCCCACTTCCTGCAAATCTAATATTCATACGTTCATAACAAACTAAAAAATAATGATCTTTTTGTTTATCATAAACATAAACACAATGTATACCATCTTCTAAAAGACAACTAGTTATAACTACTGAAGAATCTCAAATAGTATGTAAATTATTAATTATTTTTTTTATTTCATTAGCATTACATTTAATAGATTTAATAGTTTGATCAGTTAATAATAAACTTTCCGTATAATTAGGAATTATTACATCGGCAATTTTGCACAATTCTTTAAAATATAGAATATTTTTTTGACTCATACTATTATATAATTTTCCATCATCTGCCATAATAGGATCAACTATTAATAATAAATTAGGATTTTCTTTTTTTATATTCTTTATTATTTCAACTTGTCTTTCATTAATAATAAAACCCGTACATAAACAATCAAAATTAAAATTAAGAGCTTGATATGTTTTCAAGCAATTTATCATATAATCAGTTGTATCTTCAATATTATATTTTCCATAATCCAAGGTATTGCTTATTAAACAACTAGGCAATGCGAATACTTCATGTCCTCGATAAGATAATATTGGAATCATCGCATTTAATGCCACTTTACCCAAACTTGGCATATCATTTATTAATAAAATCTTTTTACTCATATTATTACCTTAAAAAGGCATTCTATTTAGAATGCCTTACCTCTATTCTGTTTCAATTAAACCATATTTTCCATCGTTACGCTTATAAACAACAGAAATACAATCTTCATCACTATCAGTATAAATAAAGAAACTATGTCCTAGCATTTCCATTCTCATAATAGCTTCTTCTAAATCCATTCTTTCAGGATTAACTGTTTTAGTTTTAACAGGTGTATCTTTTTCACCTAATAAACTATCATCTTGTTCAATAAAACTTTCAGCTAATGATTCTTTATGTCTTCTAGACAATCTAGTTTTTTGTCTTCTAACTTGATCTTCTAATTTATCAATAGCTAAATCAATTGCTGCATAGAAATCTTCATGTTCTACTTCAGCTCTTAAAATACCAACTTTTGTTGGAATAGTTACTTCAATTTTTTGAGTGTTTGGATATACACGACAAACAACTCTAGCAATTGTATTAGGATCAATTAAGATATATTTATCTAAAAATCCTAATTTAGCTTCAATCTTTTCGCGCATTCCTTCCGTAACTGTTACATTTTTTCCGACAATTTCAAATCTCATAAAATTGTACCTCCTGTTAACCATATTATACACTATTAATATAATTAATTGGTGATAATTATCTGAAATCTGCTACCAGTTCTTGCAACTTTTTAAATATTACAATCATTGCATAAGTATCCATTGCACAATATTGTTTAAGATGTTCAATTACTTCTTCACTATTAACATCTTCTCCATAATCAATCTGTCGCCAATTGAATACTGCTTCCATTCCTTGATTGATATCCAATGATTTATAAGCCTTATCATCTAAAATAGACATAAGGGTTTTTAAAGAATAAGTACCACGCATTTGGACATTATAAACCATCCCCATCATAAAAGGTATTTGAAGATCTTCCATGCGATAATAAATATGCCATAGTTCATTTGCATACTGAGGAAATTGCGCTATCATTTCTTTTAAACGTATTTTCTCTGCTCCATTTGCATTATAAGCAATGATACTACCTTTTTTCCCTAAATTAGCAATCATACTTTCAATCAATTTTTGGCGACAATCATGTGTTCCTAGATATTCATGATGGTCTATAGACCCATCTTCATTTAAAACATGAATGCTATATTCAAAGCATAATACATCATATGGCCTCATTCCCTTATAAGGAGGAATTGCATATGTATCCCACTCAAAATCAATAAAAGAAATCGGATAATGAATATTAGCAAGCCAACCTTTTAAAGCATGTTTATCAACAAATATACCCCCATCTTTATCAGCTTGTATTTGTGCATATTGTTGATTAGTACCTTCTAGCATATCAATATTAGCATCTTTTAAATATCTAATACCACTTTCATACATTTTATATTTATATTGCGAAGTAACAAGCGTTAATATGGAATTAGCTTCTATTTCTTTTTCCTCTTTAAAACACTCATCATAATATAAACACTTGCTTCTTTTAGTACACTTATTAGTTCTTAAAGGATTAGGTTTATCACCATTTTCAATTGCTTCCATCTCTTTTAAAACAATGGAATAATTACGCATTTTAGAAAATATTGAATCTTTGATATTATATTGTTTTGAATTAGAATCATTATAAAAACAATCACTAATAATAAATAAATCATCAGGATCTAATTCATCTTGTCTAACATAATTAGCATTAAAATGCATGATATAGCAATTATTAATATAAATATGATTATTTTTTAATACCCAAATAGTTAAAGCATAAAATAATATATCATCATTTTTGGGATAATTACCACAATAGACAAAATATACATCATATCCTAAACTTGTACGATGTAAAAATGGAACTTTAATTCGCAAATTATCATACTCAAAACGTGCCTTCATCAACCAATCATATTGCTTTAATGCATCGATAGCCAATTGCTTATCATCATTTTTTTGTCCTAAAAAATACTCTTCAACTTTTAGTTTTTGTCGCGCTAATTCCGTTAATTTTTCATCTAAGCGTACATAAGGTCGATATACATCTTCCCTATTATGCACATGATTATAGAAAAGCAAAGGACATCGTAAATACTTTTTTACATCAGATATATGATACATGACTAATTCCTAAAAACAAAAATTACCATCTTTAAAAACTTGAATTTGTTGACCATCTGTCGTAGTACCAACAATATTCATATCTTTGCTACCAAACATAAAATCAATATGATTCATAGAAATATTGCCACCATGCGCTAACAAGGTATTTTCATCCATATTTTCACCATCTTTTATATTAGTAGGATAACAAGCTCCAAGCGCTAAATGGCATGAAGCATTCTCATCAAATAAAGTATTATAATATAAAATCTTTTGATTACTTATTGGTGAATCATAAGAAATTAAAGCAACCTCTCCTATTCTTGATGAACCTTCATCCATATTCAATATTTTACCCAAAAATTCTTTTTCTGTTTTACTATCAAAATCTATAATTTTTCCATCTTTAAAAGTAAATGAAAAATCTTCAAATAATTTACCATTATAACTAAGTGGTAATGTAGCAACAACTTTACCATTTACATTATTACGATCAGGCATAGTAAAAATTTCTTCTGTTGGTAAGTTAGGATTAAATTTAATTCCATTAGGCGTTACATCTTGACCACCTTGCCAAATATGTCCACAAACTAAACCAACATGTAAATCAGTACCTAAACTATTGGTAAAATGTAATGATTTAAAATTATATTCATTCATTTTTAAACAATGATTTATTAATTCTTTATTATGTTTATCCCATAATTCTAAAGGATCATCTTTTTCATTAACTCTTACGGTTTCTAATATTTTATTAAATAATTTTTCTAAGGCTTCATTTTCTGATAATTCAGGGAATAATTTTTTTGCCCATTTTTCATTTGGATAAGCAGCTATAGTCCATTGACCAATATTATTCATTAAATAATATTGATAAGGCTTCATAGCTTTTCTTCTAGCTAAATTTACTTTTGCTAACAATTCACTATCTACATCATCAAACATATGTGGTATATCACTAATAATACTTATTGCACAATATTGATTATCTATTGCATATTGAGTTCTATCTAATTGCCACTTAGGTACTTCACATAATTTATCTTCATTTGCATATAAATAATGAAGTTTAGATAATTCATCATCTACATATCTTAAATCAACATAACTTGCCTTAGCATCATATGCTTCTTTAACACACATTTTAGCAAAATCAGCAGCATTTATAGGCGCATTAATAACCACATATTGACCTTCTTGCACATTTGCTCCACTGCGAACAATCAATTTAGCATATTTTCTTAATAATTCTTGATTCATAATTAACCTCTCATCGATAATGGTAACATTGCTGCCCCAATAACTCCAGGTTCATCTAATTGAGCCTCTAAGAATAGAGTATTACGCATTCCTTCATGAACTAAATTTTTATATTTTTCTATAACTAATGGTAAAAATAAGTCTTTAGATTTCATAACCCCTCCACCAATTACAAAAGCAAAAGGATCACATACATGCGCAACTATAGAGAATAAATAAGCTAAATCCGTTGTAATTTCATCAACTAAAGCTATAGCATTAGGATCATTATTCTTAGCTAAATTAAATACATCTCCAGCATGATTAATAGTAGCATAAGGCATTCTTTCTTTAGCTTTTCTAACAATAGCTGTTCCACTAGCTTCACATTCAACACCACCAGCATTTAAATGATTAATTTTAGGACGATTACGATCAATCACTATATTTCCTATTTCTCCAGCAAAACCATTTTTACCACTTACAACTCTGCCATTAGCAATCAACGCACCACCAATACCTGTAGAAATTGTAACATAGTAAACAACATTCATGCCTTTACCAGCTCCTACTAATGCTTCAGCCAAACCTGCAACATTAGCATCATTATCTAAATAAACTGGCATATGGAAAGCTTCTTCTAATTGTCGCACAATAGGATAACCAGTAAAGCCATAAAGATTACTAGACATGCACATAACTCCTCTTAATGTATCTACCGGACCTGGTACGCCCATACCAATACCTGCACATTTTTGATAATTATCAATTTTTTTAATCATTTCAATGATATTAGGCATTACAACTTCTGGCCCTTCAGTGCCATAAGAAGGACCTTTTACGGTCTGTAAAATTACTCCTGCTTCATTAACTTTAGAAACTCGAACATTTGTACCGCCTAAATCTACGCCAATATATTCTTCCATCATCCTACCTCCTCAATATAATCAGCTATTAAATCATGTTTTTTAGTCTTTTTAATCTTAACTTTTACAAAGCTACCCATCTTGATTTCTTTTTCACATCTAAATAGCACTTCCCCATCAACACCATCTGGAGCACTATATATACTACGGCCATGATACATTCTTGTTAAACCATCATAATTTTCTACTAATACTTCTAATTCTTTATCAATCAAATGTTGATTAATTTCTTCTTGTAATGCTGTTTGAACATCCATTAAACGATTAAGTCTAGATGCTTTTTCTTCTTCGCTTACATCATCTTCCATACTATATGAAGGTGTATCTTCTTCTTGAGAATAAGTAAAAGCCCCCAAACGATCCCATTTAACTTCTTTAGTAAACTCAATCATTTCTTCAAATTCATCTTTTGTTTCACTTGGGAAACCTACAATAATTGTCGTTCGTAATATTGGATCATTAAACAATGAACGTATTTTTTTAATGCGTTGTTTAATCAATTGTTTAGATCCTCTTCTATTCATAAGCTTCAACAAACGATCATTAGCATGTTGAATTGGAATATCAAAATATGGCAATACCTTCTTACATTTAAGCATGGTTTCAAGCAATATATCATCAATTTCATCCGGATACATATATAAGATTCTAATCCATCTTATACCTTCAATCTTATCAAGCTCTTCTAAAAGTTTATATAAACTTCTTTCATGATAGATATCAATTCCATATCTTGTAGTATCTTGGGCAATTAAATTTAATTCCTTAACCCCTATTGAAGCCAAACGTTTAGCCTCTTGAATCAAATCTTCCATCTTAAATGAACGATAAGGTCCTCTAATTAAAGGTATAGCACAATAAGCACATTTATTATCACAGCCATCAGCTATTTTTAAATAAGCCATCCAAGGTTTTCCAGATAAAACTCTAGTTGTTTTACCATATGTTTCTTTAATATCTATATTTAAAACCTTAGCAATTATCTTATGCATATCTGGATATTCATCTAAACTAATAAAAGCATCAACTTCTGGCAATTCATCAACAAGTTCATCCTTATAACGCTGAACTAAACATCCAGTAACAATTAACTTACATCCTGTAGTCTCTTTTAATTCAGCCATTTCTAAAATGGTATCAATTGCTTCTTGTTTGGCAGGATTAATAAAACCACAAGTATTAATTAAAATCACATCACATTCCATATAATTGGTAGTAATTTCAATATCAGCAGTCTTTAATAAGCCAATGATATATTCACTATCAACTAAATTTTTACAACAACCTAAAGATATTATTCCTATTTTCATTAAAAATTCCTCATTAATCTATTTAATTATATCATATAATTTTTCATACTTTTCTTTTAAATAATCTATATAATATTTTGGATTAAATTCTTCATTTAAAGCCTTTTTCAATATCGTATTCACATCATATAATCCACCATAACAATGAATATGTTCTTTTAGCCAATTTTCAATCTTAATAAATTCATTATTAATCAAACATTTATCAACATCAATTTCTTTATTCAAGTGATAAAAAATCTGAGCAGCATAAGCACTACCTAAGGCATATGTAGGAAAATAACCAAATTCATTGGAAGCCCAATGTACATCTTGTAAAATACCATTACTATCTTTATCTACTTTAATGCCTAAATATTCTTCTACTTTATTATTCCATATTAAATTTAACTTATCTAAATCACATTTACCTGCCAATATTTCTTTTTCTAACTCATAGCGAATCAAAATATGAATAGGATATGTTAACTCATCTGCCATGGTTCTAATCAATGAACATTCAGCTTTATTAATACTATGATAAAAATCATCTAAGTTAATATCAGCTAATTCTTCAACAAATATTTCTTTCAATTTTGGAAATAGATTAATCCAAAAAGCCTTTCTTCGTGCAATATTATTTTCTAATAATCGTGATTGCGATTCATGCATTGCATTGCTTTTAGATGATAAAATGCTATCCATCAATTTTTCAGCTGTTTGATGTTCATAAAAACCATGACCTATCTCATGAATTGTCGAAAATATACCATCAACAACATCATCTTGACGATAATAAGTAGTAATACGCACATCATTGGGTGATATAGCACAAGTAAAAGGATGCATATATTCGCCAATATAACCCCAATTCTTATCAAAATGTAAATATTCAGCTAATATTTTAATAAATTCTTTTTGCTTATTTATATCATAATTACCTTTTAAATTCTTAAAATTAATATCATTATTTTTAGCATTTATCTTTTTAATAAGCGGAAGTAATTCTTCTTTAATTAAATTAAAAAATAAATCATATTTTTCTTGGTTCATTCCTTCTTCATGATCATCCAATAATAAATCATAACAATCCATATCCTTATTACGATATTTACAAGCCTCAATATCTAAAATAATTAATTCTTTCAAATAAGGTGCAAACATTGAATAATCATTATTTTCTTTAGCTTTCTCCCATACCATTTGTGATTTATTCGCCACGCTTTGAAGCTTTAAATATAAATCTTTAGGAATGCTTTTTAATTTATTAAATTCTTTTAATAACAAACTAACTTTTCTTTTTTGATCATAAGGCAAATCACAACTATTTAGCTTTATTAAAGCCTCATATATCCTATCATCATTTTTCAAATTATAATAATCTTCCATTAAAACATCAATCGCTTGCAAACGATGTTCTATGCCACTTTTACAAGCTATAGTTTCCGTATCAAACATCAAAGTATTCAGCATTAAATCATAAGCAGCAACCTTATGTTCATAATTATCAATAATTTCTAATTCTTCCATAATAATCCTCTTTCTTTTTAAATCTATAAATATCTTTAGCACTAATTAAATTTAAAGCATATAAATGCATAAATATCTCAAAACAAGCTTTTGTATCACACAAAGCATTATGATGATTATCCAATACAATGTCAAAATATTCGCAAACTTTATTTAAGCGATAAGACGGTAAAGACAAGTATTTTCTACTTAATTGATAGGTGCACATATATCGATTAAAAGGACTTCTAATATGATAATGTTTAAAACATTTATTCAATACACTTAAATCAAATATTGCATTATGTGCAACCACTATTGCATCATCACTAAAATAATCTTTTATATTATCCCAAACCATTAAAAAATTAGGTTTATCTTTAACCATTGATGGATTAATATTTGTTAATTTAATGTTAAAATCATCAAAAAAAGTTTCAGGATTTACCAAAAAATAATCTTCTATAAGTTCTCCATCTTTTCTTAAAACATATAAACCTATTGAACTAATTGAATCATTATTATGATTGGGAGTTTCTACATCTAAAAAAACAAAATTATTATCCATTATATCCATAAAACTACTCCTAATATTAGTATAACATGCTAGATATACTTAATTTAAAAATAATTATTTAAGCCATTAAAAAAAACGCATATTTTGCGTTAAATGAATGGTGTAATCCCTTTTATATCTTTTAAAAATTGTTTTGCTTCTTTTAGTGTTTCACATATCTTTCTTACTTTAAAATTATCTTAAAGATAATCAATACCACCTGGAAGTATCTTTAAACTAGCATAATCAATAGCTATAATTTCTTTTCCCCAAGCTTTTGTTACATTTCCCTTTATCAAGCCTCGGTCTATCATCATCTCAATAGTATCAAACAATTGTTGTTCCTAGATAGGAAAATCTTTTGTCATTGGTAAAATATAATCCTGGTCTATTTCAATCTGTTTATACTTCTTATACAGATACACCAATATTTTAGTTACTATAACGTAGTAATCATCTTTTGACATGTTTTATTCTCCTAAAGAACATGAATTGTTTTCATTAAAATGTAACTTCAACACAAGTGCCATAATTTAAAGCTGTTTTTAATGCTTGTGCAATAGCACCATCAGGAAATTTACTATACTGTTGCATAATAGCTAAACAACGTCCTAAATATTCAAAAGGAATTAAGCCAGTTTCGTATTCATCAATTTCAAACCCCATACCAGAAGGATCTAATTCATCAAATTTCCATGATGGTCCATCTAATTTAAAAAAATCTTTTGTCTCTTCAACAGAAACTTTAAAAACTATCATATTCTCTGTATAGTCATATGACATATCATTTAATTCTTTTATTCCTTTTTCATTAATTGGAACAATACATTCTCCTGGATACTCCCTATTCATCATTTTTCTCCTTTTTATCTAAATTAACAAAATGAGTCAACTTTGCATATTCTTCTTTACTTGTCCCTCTTATTTTACAATTAATTTTGATATTATGCACGTCTTCCCCATTAATTCTTACCTAAGATTTATAGTATTTCCCTTCATATTTTTTATAACTAATTCGAAAGTAATTGGAATATTTATCTTCAACAATATCTAAATCATTTTTAGTAAAAATTATGAAAAAATATTTTCAAGTTTTTAGTTACTATATCTTGAGATTAATTAACTATTGATTCAGCTAAATATTAATCTCTATGTATTGCATTAATCAGTCCACATGCTCTATCTTTATCAAAGTCTGGTTTAACATACTTCAGATATATATTAGCTTATTCATTTATTTTTTTACAACTGTATAATTCTTATTTACTAATTCATAATGTTTAGAACCATAAAAAAAGATGTCAAATTAATGACATCTATTTAACTTCAATAATTTTCATCATATTAGCAGAACCTTCTCCTGTAGGATATCCTGCTGTTAAGATGATTAATTGACCAGGTTTAACACCATATCCTTTAGCTAATGTACTTGCTAATTCATCATCATTTGTTAAATCATTTTGAATATCTGATAGGATTGGTGTAACTCCCCAATAAGATTCAAGTTTACGTTGAGTATCTTTAGTGAATGTTACTGCTAAAATAGGAACACATGGTCTAAATTTACTAATTCTTCTAGCAGTTGTTCCTCCTTGAGTAAATGCTACGATTGCTGCTACATTTTCTAGTGTTAATGTTGCATCTGATACTGAAATACCAATAGCGTCTTGTACCGTACGTTTACTTGATTGTTTAGAAATATCTAGTCTTTCACGATAAGGAATAATCTTTTCAGCAGCTTCAGCAATTGTTGCCATCATCTTACATGCTTCAATTGGATATTCACCACTAGCACTTTCAGCACTTAACATAACACCATCAGAACCATCTAATACCGCATTAGCTACGTCACTTGCTTCTGCACGAGTACAACGAGGATTTGCAGTCATACTATCTAACATATGAGTTGCAGTAATAACTGGTTTACCAACTTTATTAGCCATTTTTATAATTTGTTTTTGGTAAATTGGTACTAATTGTGGTTCAATTTCGACACCTAAATCACCACGTGCAACCATTACACCATCTGCAGCATCTAAAATGCTTTCAATATTGTCATAACCTTCTTGGTTTTCGATTTTGGCAATAATTTGAATAGTTGGTTTTCCTTCTTCAATTAAAATTTTACGAATTTGGTCAACATCTTCAGCTCTTCTAACAAAACTAGCTGCGATAAAATCTACATCATTCTTACAACCGAAACGAATATCAGATTCATCTTTTTCAGAAATAAATGGCATAGATAATTTTACGCCAGGAACATTACATCCCTTTTTAGTACTAATAGGACCACTTACTTCAATACGACATTTTAATTCATTTCCATCATTTTCCAAAACAGTAAGTTTCATCTTACCATCATTGATTAGAATATAATTTCCTGCCTTAATATCATTAAATAATTCTGGGCATTGAATATGGAAACGTTCGTGTGTGCCAAGGATATCAGCTTTAGTAACATAAACGATTTCACCTTTAGTATATTCTTCAACATCATTTTTAAATGCACCACAACGAATTTCTGGGCCTTTAGTATCAAGCATTATACCAAGGTTGATACCAGTTCTATCACTAACTTCACGAACCATCTCAATACGTTTTAAATGTTCTTCATGACTTCCATGAGAGAAATTTAAACGTACAATATTCATACCTGCACGTGCTAAACCTTCAATTGTTTTAGGGTTTTCACTTGCTGGTCCGATAGTACATACCACTTTTGTTTTTTTACCTAACATATTTCCTCCTAAATTAAATTGTCAAACAAGCGATAAAATTCTTTTCTAGATCTTCTAGGGATTTCTAAAGCTTCATTTATAGGCATTGATATAATCTTGTTATCAATAATACCAACACAATGACCACCTATGCCTTCCATCAATAAGTCAACAGCTTTTTCACCCATACGAGCAGCTAATACACGATCTCTTGGTGTTGGACTTCCACCTCTTTGGATATGTCCTAAAACAGTTGCTCGGCCACT
Organism: uncultured Bacillota bacterium; assembly: GCA_949291625.1. Classification (GTDB taxonomy): domain Bacteria; phylum Bacillota_I; class Bacilli_A; order Erysipelotrichales; family Erysipelotrichaceae; genus JALEVB01. The sequence continues at coordinate 108 of CASEWY010000075.1, read as the reverse complement.
AAAGCCTGTATTTAAAGAAATCTTACGTGCTAATGATTCACAATCAGTAATTTTTTCAGAAATAATAACAATTGCATGATTCTTTTTAGCAGCTTTATCTAGATAACG
>CASEWY010000074.1 GCA_949291625.1 uncultured Bacillota bacterium | reverse complement strand
GTCGTTGGTTGTTCATCTTGTGCAAAAGCACTAGAAATTGAGGTCATCAATAGTAGGGTTATCAACAAACTCAATAATAACTTTCTAAACATAGCGTAGTTGCTCCTTTCAACTAAAACTATACTTATGTTCGGTTATATGAAAGTTATATCTGGTTATTTTTCTAACTTTTTATAAAAAAAGACCAAATCTTATTGATTTGATCTAACTTTCTAATTTATAAGCTTTCAATTTATCATTTTCATCATATTCTAGCTTTAAGATAAATATTTTTTCATCATCTTTTAGTAAATAAGGAAGAAATATCCTATCACCTTCCCATAGATCCAATTTGGATATTTCTTCCTTTTTTATCCAAATAAGATCTCCTTCATCACATTTATGGATATTTCCTTCATAATTATCACAAATATAGACAAAACATAGTTCATCCTCCCATTTGGGTAAGATAAAGGTAATTATCCCTTTTAAGCTTACATCATTGGTAATTAAACCTGTTTCTTCCTTTATTTCCCTAATGATGCCTTCTTTAGGACTTTCATGTTCTTCAAGTTTTCCTCCTACTCCAATATATTTATTGGCATTTAGATCATTTTCTTTTTTATTTCTCAAAAGAAATAAAACTTTATCATCATTTTTGATATAACATAATGTCGTTATTTTCATAAATTTATACCTTTGATATCTTCCTTGGTCGCATTTGATCCTTTATGAGCTACGATATTTGCCCCTATCTTATTAGCTATCTTTAATATATCATCATAAGCTAGATTATGATATAGTCCTGCTAAACAAGCTCCGGCATGACAGTCTCCGGCACCGATGGTATCTATTACCTTTACTTGTTTTGTTATTTTTTGTTCATATTTATCTTTACCATCATAAATCATGCTTCCTTTGCTTCCTAGGGTCAGGATGATGATATTTTGGGTCTTATTATATAATAAGGATAGAGCTTTATCTACATTTGCTTCATTTGTGAGCATTTTTAGTTCATCTTCATTTAGATGAATGATTGGTCTTAATTTATATATCCTATTTAATAAAACTTCTGGTATTTCTTTTATACGTGAACTTGTGGCGAAAAATAATCTATTTTCTAAATGATTATCTTCTAAAAATTTAATTATATCCTTTCCATTTTTATCTTCGATCTCTAGACCACTGATATATATCATGTCGATATCTTGCATATTTATATCTTTATACCATTTTGGATCAAATAGATATTCTGCACCATGTTGGGCAATGAAACTTCTTTCATTTGTCTTATCTACCAGGCATATACATATACCATTATCGATATCCTTGATCTTTCCTATTGGTTCATATCCTTTTTCTTCCAACATCTTTTCTACGATACTTGCAAAACTTCCTTCTCCTATTCCACACCCAAATATTGAAGGAACTTTTAATAAACTTAAAATATTATAAACATTATAAGCCATACCACCCAAAGAAAATTCAACACTATTACTATTTACATCTTCACACCTATTTGGAATATGATTAATATTAACAATCATATCCAAACATGTAGACCCTATTACTAATATCTTATCCATATATACAAAAAGTAATGACTAAGCATTACTTTCCTCACTTTCTTCTTTTTTTAATTCAATATTTAATTCTTTTATATAACGTTTACCAAGTTTACTCTTATCAAATTCTCTTAAATCATTTTCTAATTCATTATATTTTTCATTATTATTTTCAGATAAATATAGGCTTGCTAAATGTGTAGTACATATATTTTTAAATAATAAAATTAATTGTCTACTATATTTATATTCACTATATTCTCCATTTAATACTTTCTCATAGAAAGTCTTACCTCTATCATCAATATTCATATAAAAATGATAATTTTGTTCGCCAATAGCATATACTAATTGATCTTTTAAAATATCATTATATTTATTAATAAATTCATGAATTTTATTAATTTGTTCTAATTCATTATAAGCATATAAAACATTATTACATGCTATACATAGATAAAATATACTATCTTCATTAATTTCTAAGCCATCCAATTTACTCTTTTTATAAACAAATTTATTAATATCAATATTATTTAAAATATCATCTATCATTTCATAATGCTTATAATAACAAGCACCCCAAAGTTTTAAAACATAACCCTTTACTTTAAACTCATCATCATTTATACCATTTATAAATTCATCACAAGTCTTAAAATATACATCTTCATTTTCAAAATAATCAAATAGAGCTATTAATCTTTTATTCTTCTTATTTCTTTTAGATAACATAAAAATGTTATATAACATATAAATTACAAAT
>CASEWY010000073.1 GCA_949291625.1 uncultured Bacillota bacterium | reverse complement strand
AAAGCAATATGATACATCATCACAATATTCGCTAATAAAGCCAACCATTGAAATAATACATTTAAAAATATATATTTTTTAGTCTCAGGAACTAATGCTAATAATTCTTTCTTAAACATCTTACCTCCGTTAGTTATAACTAACTATCTTTCCTTTTTAAAAGCAGCCAATACTAGCTGCTATTTTTCTATATTCTATCAAAAATAGTTAGTCATGTCAAACTATGAACACTCACTCATATACAAAGGTTTATTTCCCAATGAAAAAGCCTCTTCAACACTAGCCACACTAGATTGATATAGACGATTAAATAATGCATAATCATTAACTCTAGCCATAGTAAAACCATAACGCGTAGGCTTAACATCTTTAAAAATCCAACTAAGATTCTCCGCATCACTAACATGTAAGCGCACAATATCCCTTTGTTGTAAAGCTACCGCTAATAATTTATATAATGCTTTACTATTCATATAAATGCACTCTTCAACATTAACTTTAATGCCATCATTAATTAATACTATATAACCTAAAATGGTATTATTCTCATCATAATAAGCACAGATTTTACCATTTTGAGCCTTCACTTCTTGAATATAACGCCTAAAATCACTAAAATCACGCACATAAAAGCCATTAAAACGCTTAACAAAACTACAATAAACTTTAAACATTTCATTTACACTAGGATTAAATAAACAACCATTAACACTTATCTTATCTAAATTATCCTTAGTAAATTCATAAACTTGACGATAATAAACCGTTCTAAAACCAAATTCCTCATATAATTTTGGATCATATGCTTGAATAAGTGTAACAAGCTCCGTATGTTCACAACTATCTAAACAAACATCCATCAACTTATGCATATAACCCCGATTTTGAAACTTAGGCAATGTCGCAATACCCAAGATCATCGAAGCCCTAATAACCCTACCATTTAACATGATAGCGTGAGGAATCTTATGTAAACAACTAACGGGTTTATCATCAATTTCATATACCCAACATTCATTAGGCTTAAACATCTTTTGAAAAAAGAAATCAGTATAGGCCATATTCTCTTGAGGAAAACAAATACGCCAGATATCCTTAATTCCCTTTACCATATCCTTTGTCGGTCTAATAATCACTTTCTTACACCTTCCTAATTTTATATTTATGAATCAAATATAATGGATCATATGCCTGTTTGGCATGTCTTAAATTTTCCAAATTCAAATCATCTTCACGATTAACTAATTCATAACTAGCAAACTCATGAAGTATCAGCTGTTGTAACATCGCCTGATATAAGCCACGATAACTATCATCAGCCTTTTCAACATTCTCTTGCCACATGCGATGTGATAGATGACTACCAATCGCAAATGCCTTTACTTCATTATCAATTCTAATCAATCCACCACGATAATCCAATTTATCAACCAATTGTAATATACGCTTAGCTCCTTCAACTTCCGCCAATAAAAAATCCTCTTTATTAGCTTTACCCCAATGTTCCAAGAATATTTCACATTCTTTCACATTAGATTTATCTATTTTTTCATATTGCCATCTACCATCATATAATTTATAAAAAGCATTTAAATGATTACGCTTCTTCTGTAACTTCTTACCCTTAAAAAATTTTAATCTTTCATTATCATAAATATAATCAAAACTACCAGGGTCTTCACTAATTGAAACATCCTTCAACAAATCTTTAACCATATCCTTTTGTTTTTGTACAAAACAACTCATCACAAAAGGTAAACCATAACCATCAAAAATACTTTTAGCCTTTAAAATAGCCTCATTAAAATATTCATCTTTACAAAGGGGCATATAGATAAACATCTCATTTTTATGCACACCCAACAATAATAAATAATTAGGATCTAAATAATAAAACAAGGGATACCATTTCATCCACAATATCATATTAACTAAATTATGATTACTCTCTTCATATTCTTGAAGCTTTAAATAATCTTTAATCATCATGATATTAGACATATCTATAACTTTAAAATCATTTTGTAAACATTCTTCAATGCTCATAAATTTAAATCTCCTTATTCGCCAATTGACTAATCTTTACAAAACGATGCTTTATACCCGATTTACTAATAGGCATACCATATATTTTTTCATATTCATTACAAAGCTCATTTAAGCTCATCTCCGGATTAGCTAATCTAAGCTTTGCCACCTCTTGTAATTTAATATCAATATTCTCTAAATTCTTACCCAATTTATTAATATCTTCAATCTGTTTTTTAGCCGCCTTTTGACTTTTCATTTCATTTGCCACTTCGCAATTATCTAAACGCGTCAAAGAATTAGTAAAATCACGACTAATACGAATATCTTCAAATTTCAATAAAGACTCACTAGCCCCTATACAACGTAAAAAATCCGCAATCTTATCCGCCATCTTAACATAGACAACATAGCTATTTCGACGTTTAATAATTTTCGCATGAATATAAAATCTTTCCATGATTGAAGCAATAAACTGGGCAAGTTGTTCACTATTTGCTGCAACTTCCAAATGATAATCACTCTTTTTAGGCGTATTACAACTACCTGTAGCCATAAAAGCCCCCGCCAAATAAGAACGCGCACAACACTCTTTTTGCACAATCTTTTTAAGTGGTCTTTCCAAAAGCGCCCTACTAGACCACAAGCCAATATCCTCTAAAATAGCCGTAGCCCGATTATGAACCCGAAGTTGATAAATATTATTCTTCTTAAGATTCATCTTCTTAATAATAGCTAAATCAACATCAACTCCATATAATTCTTTTATCAATTTATATATTCTTTTCGCAACTGTAGCCTTTTCCGTCTTTATCGATAAAGCCAATCCCTCACTAGAAATACTCAATGAGGAACAAAGTTGGATAATCGCCGAAAGTTGCGCTCTAATACAACATTTATTTAAATCATTATTCGCAATCTCTTGCTTTATGTCGGTAGAAAACGACATCTATAACCCTCCAATATAATCTTCCACAAAATCTTTAATTTTTATTGAATTATGTCGAATAACATCCGCATTAAAATCCAATAAATTAGCATATATAATATTATAATCATGTTTATTTTCCACAACTTTAACTAAGGTACTATCCTGTTTTAAATAGCGATTCAAGATATTATCTGGTATTTCATCATTAGCCACTACCACTTCATCAACATCAACTCCATGCGTATGCAAAGCTCTAATATGATCTTCCACTGTATAACCATCAGTCTCACCTGGCTGACTCATGACATTACAAAAATATAATTTTTTACCCTTACTTTGCTTAATAGCCTCTTTAATCTTAGGGATAATAACATTAGGCAAAATACTAGTATATAATGAACCAATACCAAATATAATTAAATCCGCATTTTTAATAGCTTGAACAGCCGCAGGTGTAGCCTTAACATCTTGATCATAAAAAACTTTAAGAATTCTATTATTAAAATTAGGAATATTAGCCTCTCCCTTAACAATAGTATGATCTTCCATCATCGCATACAAAGTAACAACCTGTAAGGTACTAGGCACAATTTTACCCTTAACATTCAACACTTCAGCACAAGTAGTAATCGCCTCCATAAAGCTACCACAAGTCTGCGTCAAAGCCGTCAAAATCAAATTACCCAAATTATGGCCTTGCACATCCTCATCCTCTTTATTAGGATTAGACTCAAAACGATAATCCATAAGATTAGAAAGTAAGGACTCACTTTGCGCTAATGAAAGTAAGACGTTACGAATATCCCCCATAGCAGGGATAGAAAATTGTCGACGCAAGCGCCCCGTACTACCCCCATCATCAGCCACCGTAACAATAGCGGTAATATCGATATTATTAATATATTTAATACCTCTAAGAATGGTAGATAAGCCATGGCCTCCACCAATAACTACTACCTTTTTATTCTTCATTTTCCAAGCCTACTTTATCACGATGTTCCTTATAACAATTATAATGCTTAGAATATTTATCATATAGATAGTTAGTAATACTAACTGAACGATGCTGTCCACCAGTACAACCTATAGCCACCGTAAAATGATTCTTACCCTCTTTAACATATTGTTCAAAAGCATAATCTAAAAAGGCATCTAAACGAACCAAAAATTCTTTGGTCTCTGGTTTATCCATAACATAATCATAAACACATTTATCATCACCACTATATGGTCTAAGTTCAACTACCCAATATGGATTAGGCAAAAAACGCACATCAATCATCAAATCCGCATCCATAGGAACCCCATTTTTATAACCAAAGGAAACAAAACTAATAGAAAAAGAAGGAACAGTACTAATCGCAAAATACTTCTCAATCTTTCTTTTTAATTCTTTATTAGACAAAAATGTCGTATCTATCGTAGTAAAGCTACTCTCTTTATGTTTAATAAACATCTCGCGCTCACCACTAATAGCCTCCTCCAAAGTATTAGCCATATTACTAATTAATAATGGATGCATGCGTCTAGTAGATTTATAACGATGCAACAAAACGTCATCACTAGCATCTAAAAATAAAACTCTAACATCAATATCCGAGCCACGAAAAGCATGCAAAAACATAGGAAAATCCACAGCTGAGGTCGCTAAAGCCGTAAAGTTATATCTTATATCATTACTATTTTCAATAAGATCAACCAACAAACTCAATAATTGTACCGGATATTGGTCGATACAATGATAACCCATGTCCTCTAAAACACTCATCGCACTAGTCTTGCCAGCACCTGACATACCACTAACTAAAATAACTCT
>CASEWY010000072.1 GCA_949291625.1 uncultured Bacillota bacterium | reverse complement strand
AAAATCAATAAAGATACCCTAATTATTGAGCCAACTAGTGGAAATATGGGTATTGCTTTAGCTAGTATAGCAGCACGCTTAAAACTTAATTTAGTAATTGTTATGCCTAGTTCTATGAGTATTGAAAGAAGAAATTTAATTAAGGCTTATGGGGCGAAAATTGTATTAAGTGAGGCATCGTTAGGTATGCAGGGTGCTATTGAAAAGGCATATGAATTAGCTAGTGAAAATCCTAATAGTTTTATCTTGCAACAATTTGAAAATGAGGCTAATCCACAAATTCATTATTTAACTACTGGTCCGGAAATTTATGAACAGATGGAAGGAAAAATAGATTATGTTATTTGTGGTGTTGGTACTGGTGGAACAATTAGTGGTATTGGTAAATATTTAAAAGAAATGAATTCAAATATTAAAATTATTGCTGTTGAACCTACCAATTCTGCAGTTATATCTAAAAATAAGCCAGGAGCTCATAAGATTCAAGGTATTGGTGCGGGATTTATTCCTAATACGTTAGATGTTAATATTATCGATGAGATAATAACTATCGATGATGATAAAGCTTATGATATAGCAAGGATTATAGCTAAAGAAGAAGGGATATTAGTAGGTATTTCTTCAGGAGCCGCTATGGCAGCCGCTATTAAAGTTGCGAATAAAACAAAGGGTAATATTGTGGTCATTTTACCAGATACTGGTGAAAGATATCTATCGACAGATTTATTTAAAGGAGATTAAAAGATGAATCATCCATGTTTAAAAGAAATAATTAAAATTATTGAACAATTAAGAATATTATTATTTCCTGAACATTTATCATGTTGTGGCATGTGGAATGAAGAAAAAGTTAAATTGGCTTTAATTAAACAAGCAGCAATCGCTTTACAAAATGATGATTTAGCCAAAGATAAAATTAATATTTTTATGACTAAATTACCAATGATTAGAAATCGTTTGCTGAATGATGCTAAAATGGGCTATGATAGCGATCCTTCTTGTGAATCCATTGATGAAGTTATAATAGCCTATCCTGGAATGTTTGCGATAACGATTTATCGTTTAGCTCATGAATTATATTTATTACAAATTCCCTTATTACCAAGAATGATGAGTGAATATGCGCATAGTAAGACAGGAATTGATATTCATCCAGGAGCAACTATAGGTAATAATTTCTTTATTGATCATGGTACAGGAGTAGTAATTGGGGAAACTTGTATAATTAAAGATAATGTGTCTATATATCAAGGGGTTACTTTAGGAGCTATTTCTACAAGAGGTGGTCAAGCCTTAAAAAATGTTAAACGTCATCCTACTATTGAAGATAATGTAACTATTTATGCAAATGCAACTATTTTGGGTGGAGATACAATTATTGGGAAAAATAGTATTATTGGGGGCAATGCCTTTATAATTGAAAGTGTTAGCCCTAATAGTAAAGTAGCTAGATAAATATTAGTATTTAAGCATATTTTATATTAAAATAGAAATATGAGAAGATATCTTATTCAAATTTGGATTGAACATTCAAACCTAAAATTAGACAGGTTATATACTTATTTACATACCCAAGAAGTTACTAAAGGTACTAGAGTTATTGTGAATTTTAATCATCGAACAATAATGGGTTTTTGTAGTACTTGTGAAGAAACATTACTTGACGATGAAGCATTAAAAACAAAATTTGGCTATAAATTAAAATATATCGAAAAAGTTGTGGATGAACAATCTTTATTAAATGATGAATTGTATGATTTAGCTCTTAAAATGGCTTATGAAACAATTAGTCCTACTATTAGTTGTTTTCAAACAATGTTGCCTTCTAAAATTAAGCCTAGCGGTAAGCCAGCTAAAATTCAAAAAATACGCTATGTTAGAATTAAAGATCATAAACAAGTTAAATTAACTCCTAAACAAATACTTGCTTATGAGGAATTAGTTAAGTTAGATCATTTAGCTTATAGTGATTTTATTGCTCGTTTTAAGACACCTGGTAAAGCTTTAATTGATAAACAAATAGTAGAAGTTTATGAAGTTGAAAGGAATTATCAAAAAGTTCATAGAGAAATTAAACCATTACATTCTTTAAATGTTGATCAACAACAAGCTTTTGAAAAAATACTTGCTAGTGATAAAAATGTTTGTTTATTACATGGGGTTACTGGTAGTGGAAAAACAGAAGTATATTTAGCATTAGCTGCTTATTATGCCTCACAAGATAAACAGGTAATTATTTTAGTGCCAGAAATATCCTTAACTACGATGATGATAAAGCGTTGCCAAACTTATTTTGGTGATGATGTTGCGATATATCATTCAGGATTAAATGATCAAGAAAAGTATGAACAGTATCAAAGAGTAAAGAATCATGAAGTAAATATTGTGGTAGGAACTCGTAGTGCAATTTTTATGCCATTTGATAATATTGGTTTAATCGTCATGGATGAGGAACATGATCAAAGTTATAAGCAAGATAAGATGCCTTGTTATCATACTAGAGATGTTGCCTTATGGCGAGTGGAACATTATCATGCTAAATTATTATTAGCTAGTGCGACACCTAGTTTTGAAAGCTATGCAAGGGCATTAAAGAATGTTTATGAATTAGTTACCTTACCTAATCGATATAATGCTAAATTACCAAATATTGAAATAGTGGATATGCATGATGAGAAAAATTATTTGCTTAGTGATGAATTAAAGGAAAGATTAATAGATACTTTACAACAGAAAAAACAAGCAATTATCTTATTGAATAGAAGAGGTTATAGCTATAATTTAAGATGTAAACAATGCCATGAAATTCTTATGTGTAATCATTGCGATATGACTTTGAGTTATCATGCGGATATAAAGGCAATGATGTGTCATAGTTGTGGAAGAACCTATCGTATTCCTAAAGTTTGTCCTAAGTGTCATAGTGATAAAGGATTTGAGCATTTAGGCTTTGGCACACAAAAAGTTGAAGAGATTTTAAAACAAGCTTTGCCTCAAGCTAAAATATTAAGAATGGATAGAGATACTACGCGCAATAAAAATTCTCATCAAATTATTTTAGATGCCTTTGCGAATAAACAAGCAGATATTTTATTAGGTACGCAAATGATTGCGAAGGGTTTAGATTTTGCAAATGTAACTTTAGTAGGAATAATTAATGCTGATGATGGCTTAAAAAGAAGCGATTATCGCAGTGTAGAAACAACTTTTGAACTTTTGGTACAAGCAAGTGGTAGATCAGGAAGAGCTAATGAAGGAACGGTTATCATGCAAGTATTTGATAAAGATCATTATGTTATTCAAAATGCGATAAATCATGACTATGTTAATTTTTTCTATCATGAGATGCAATATCGTCATTTGGCAAACTATCCACCATATAGTTATTTAATTGCGATATATGCATATAGTTATAATGATGAAAGAGCACACAATACCATAGATTTAATTTCTACAAATTTAAATGATGAGTTTAAAGTATTAGGACCAACAAAATTATTAAAAATTAAAGATGAATTTCGTTATCGTTT
>CASEWY010000071.1 GCA_949291625.1 uncultured Bacillota bacterium | reverse complement strand
AGACTAAGGTTATAGTAGAAAATAAGAAAATTATTATTAAATATGAAGATACTAATGATCTTAATCGTATATTAGAATTATTAAATTGTATAGAAGAATAGGTGGTGCATGTCATCACCTAGTTTTGTTAGGAGGTGTTATAGTGTTTCAAGATACGATTGTAGCGATTGCGACTTCTTTGCAAGAACAAGCTATATCGATTATTCGTTTGAGTGGAGATAGAGCGATTGAAATTGTTTCTAAACTTTTTAGTAAAGATTTGAATAAAGTAAAAGCTAATACGATTAATTATGGCTTTATTCGTGATGGTCAAGAGGATGTTGATGAAGTATTAGTTAGTGTTTTTAGAGCGCCTCATTCTTATACGATGGAAGATGTGGTAGAGATTAATTGCCATGGTGGCGTATATGTTACTAAAAGAATATTAGCGCTATGTATTGCGCATGGGGCTAGAATGGCTATGCCTGGAGAATTTACGCAAAGGGCTTTTTTAAATGGTAGAATTGATTTGAGTCAGGCTGAAGGAGTTAATGATTTAATTAATGCGACTTCTATGCAACAGGCGCATAGCGCTATTAATAGTTTGAAGGGTAGTGTTACTAGATTGATTGAACCTTTGTGTGATGATATTTTGGATATGATTGCGAATATTGAAGTTAATATTGATTATCCCGAATATGATGATGTTGAAGTTTTGACTAATGAAAAGATACTTCCTAGGGCGAAGCATTTTTTGTCGCGCATAAATAAGATTATTGAAGAGGCGCAAAATGCTAGTATTGTTAAAAATGGGATTGATACGGTTATTTTAGGTAAGCCTAATGTTGGTAAAAGCTCTTTATTGAATGCGATGTTACAAGAGGATAAGGCTATTGTTACGGAGGTAGCAGGTACTACAAGAGACTTAGTAGAAGGATGTGTTAATCTAGGACAAGTTACTTTAAATCTTATTGATACAGCTGGTATTCGTGATACTCAAGATGTGGTGGAAAAGATTGGTATAGAAAAAAGTAAAGAGGCTTTAAATAAGGCTAAGCTAGTTATTATGGTTATGGATGCTAGTAATATTAGTGAAGAAGATAAGATGCTTATGGATTTATGTAAAGATAAACCTTGTATCTTAGTTTATAATAAGGCGGATAAGCAAAGAGTTGATGATGGTATTAATATTAGCGCAATTAATAATGATATAGATGAGCTTATTGTGAAAATCAATGAGATGTTTGAACAAGCTATCATTGATAATCGTAAAGATACATTAAATAATGAAAGGCAAATTGGACTTGCAATGCAAGCTAGAGAACATATGAAAGATGTTTTAGTAGGTATTGAAAATAATATTGAACTTGATCTAGTTAGCATTGATTTAAATTTAGCATATGAGAGCTTAAAAGAAATCTTAGGTAAGGCTAATCGTGATGATTTATTAGATGCCTTATTTAGCAAGTTTTGTTTAGGTAAATAAGATGAGTTGGATAGATAGTCATTCACATATATTAGATGAAGCTTTTGATGATTTAGATGAAGTCATTGAACGCCTTAAAAAAGAAGATATTGCACGTTGTATGATTGTTTGTTGTTATGGACATGAGTATGATAGGGCAATAGCTTTGAGTAAAAAGGATAGTCGTTTTAAGGTGGCCGTGGGGATTCATCCAAGTGATGTAAAAAAATTAGATGAAGCTACTTGTAATAAATTTGTAGAATACGCTTATAAAGATGAAGTGTGTGCTATTGGAGAAATTGGTTTAGATTATTATTGGGATAAGGATAATAAGCTTGAACAACAATCTATATTTATTAGACAAATTGAAATAGCTAAAAAATTAAATAAACCAATTATTGTTCATTCGCGTGAGGCTTTGCAGGATACTTATGATATCTTGAAAAAATATGATGTTGCAGGGGTTATGCATTGTTACAGTGGTAGTA
>CASEWY010000070.1 GCA_949291625.1 uncultured Bacillota bacterium | reverse complement strand
CGTTTTAGACCATTGGAATAAGGCATAATTTCGGCTACACCATGGACTTTAGCTCCTTCTAATACCATTCTTCTAGCCATTATTAAGCCAATGTCTCCAGAACCTAAAATAAAGATGTCTTTACCTACTAGATAACCATCTTGATTTAAATATTTTTGTGCTTGACCTGCGGTATAGATACCACTTGGACGAGTTCCTGGAGTCATGATGGCTCCAAGTGATCTTTCATAACAGCCTACGGTAAAAATAATGGCTTTAGCTTTAATTTGCCATAGTCCTGAATCATTAATGCAAGTTACAATTTTATCTTTGGTTACTTTTGTTACATTGGTGTTTAACCAAATAGGAATTTGTAATGAATTTGCTTCATCAATTAATCTTTGGGCAAATGCTGGACCAGTTAATTCTTCGTGAAAGGTATGTAAACCAAAACCATTGTGGATACATTGATTTAATATACCTCCGGCTTCTTGGTCTTGTTCAAGAATTAATAGATCGTTGATGCCTTGTTTTTTTGCACTTATAGCTGCACATAAACCTCCTGAACCAGCGCCAATGATGATTAAATCTTTATTTAGCATAATCATCACCCTTACTTTCTTGTTTTAAAATATTAGAATTTATTGAATCATAACAAATATCTTTTGGATCAACATTTAATTCATTTGCTAGAATCTTAATTACTAGTGGGGTACAAAAACCTCCTTGGCATCTTCCCATACCTGGTCTTATTCTTTTTTTTATGGCTTTGATTGTTTTAGGTATTAAAGGACGATGTATACAGTCGATTATTTCTTGTTCACTTATTTTTTCGCAACGACAGATGATATGACCAAATTTAGGATTTTCTTTAATTAATTTGGCTTTAGTTTCATCATCTAAATTAGCAAAGTTATAATATCCTTTTCTGGTTGCGATAAAGTTTTCTTTTAACTTTAAATCATGGAAATAATTATCAATGACATATTTAGCAATCGCTGGAGCACTGGCAATTCCTGGAGAATCAATACCGGCTACGTTGATAAAATGTTGATGTTTTTCATTTTCATAAATGATAAAATCATCGATACTTCCTTTGGCTCTAAGTCCGGCAAAAGTTCTTATAGTTAAATTAAAAGGTATATCTTTGATAATTCTTTGGACTTTTATTTTAACTTCATTTAAACCATCAATAGTAGTTGCATTATCTAGACTATCATCAACATCGAATGCCGTTGGACCAAGTAGGGTATTGCCATGGACGGTAGGTATTATTAAAACGCCTTTTCCCATTTTACTAGGGCAAGGGTAGATAATATGTTTGGTTAAATAACTTGCCATTTTATCTAAAACATAATATTCACCTTTACGATAGATGATATCAAAGTTATTATCACCAATCATTTTGGCAATCTTAGCACTATTAACGCCTGCACAATTGATGACATATTTTGTTAGATATTCTTCATCTTGAGTTTTAACTTTATATCCTTGTTCATAAGTTTCTATAGCTTTTACTTCTTGATTTAGTTTAACAACTACATTATTTTCTATAGCATTTTCTATTAAAGCTACACATGTTTGCATAGGGTCAATAATAGCGGTAGTTGGAAAGGATAATACTTTTTTTATTTCAGGATTTAAATTTGGTTCTTGTTTTAAAAAAGTATCGGGATATAATTCTTCATAAGGTATATTTCGTTTGCTTGCTTTTGCTTTTAATTCTTCTAGGGTTTTAATATCATTATCATCAAAAGCTACAACATAGGCACCTA
>CASEWY010000069.1 GCA_949291625.1 uncultured Bacillota bacterium | reverse complement strand
GATGCTCCTATTAAAGTGTTGGAGTCGTCTGCAATACCTAAAAAATGGATATTAAAACCAAATTTTCTCATAGTATTACCATAGACAGATGTTTGATAATAATTACGATATCTGTGCTTACTGGCATATCTATCAAATTGTTCAGGGGTAATGGTTACAATCTTCATAGACGCTTCTCCTATTCTTTGTTCATTATATCATAGCTTTGCCAGTTCTTTCAATATATTCTCTAGATTTCGGTAGTCAAAATTTCTCCTTTATAGTATACTTATATTGGTGATATTATGTTTGAAAATCAAAAGATTTTAATTTTAGGATTTGCTAGAAGCGGTTATGAGGCTGCGAAGTTTTTGATACAAAGAGGAAATCAAGTTGTTTTAAATGATAGTAAGCAAGAGGAGCTACAAGATGCAGAAAAAGTTAAGGAATTGAGAGAGCTAGGTGTGGAATTTGTTTTTGGCTCTCATCCTGATGATTTACTTGATTCTACTTTTGATTATCTCATTAAGAATCCTGGTGTTCCTATCCACCATAAGTATGTGCTTAAGGCTAGAGAATTAGGAATAGAAGTAATTAATGAAGTGGAAATGGCTTATCGTTTATTTCCTAAGAATGTTACGCTTATTGGTATTACAGGTACTAATGGTAAGACTACAACTACTTCTCTTACTTATGCGATTGTAAAAGAGGCATTTGGAGATAGGGCTTTTTTAGCTGGTAATATAGGTTTTCCCCTTTCTGGTATTTTAAGTGAGTTGAAAGAGGGAGATGTAGTAGTGATGGAGGTTTCTTGTCAACAACTAGCCAACTTATCTACATTTCATCCCAATATTGCAGTGATGACTAATTTAAGTCCTGCTCATATTGATTTTTTCGGTAGTTATGAAGTTTATAAGAAAGCTAAGGCTAAGCTATTTCAGAATCGGACTAAAGACGATGTTGCGATACTTAATGTTGAAAATCCAGATGTTTTAGATGAGACTAAACGAATCTTATCTACTAAAAAATTCTTTTCTAGTGAAAACTCTATTCATGGTTGTTACTTAGATGGTAGAGATATTTATTATTATGATAAAAAAATATTGAGTCGCGATGATATTCGTATTGCTGGAATTCATAATGTAGAAAATGTAATGGCTGCAGTTATGGTAGCTAAGGAGTTAAAAATTTCTGATGATATTATTCGTCAAGTAGTACGTAACTTTAAAGGTGTTGAGCATCGTTTAGAGTATGTTGATACTGTTAATGGACGAAAGTTTTATAATGATACAGAAGCTACAAATATTAAGTGTACACAAATTGCTTTAGCATCTTTTGATGAACCTACGATTTTGATTTTAGGTGGTTTAGAACGCGGTCAAGACTTTTTTGAACTTTCTGATTATTTAGTACATGTAAAATGTATTGTTGCGATAGGGGAGTGTCGTGATAGAGTCGTTCAGTTTGCTGATACCATGAAAATTCCTGTTTATAGTTATGAGTTTTTAAGAGATGGGTTTCAAAAATGTTATGAAGTTTCTGATTCTGGAGATGTAATTTTATTAAGTCCTGCCTCAGCTTCTTGGGATCAATATAAAGAGTGTGAAATTCGAGGTGCTGAGTTTAAAGATTGTGTTAAAGCATTAAAAAATAGTTAAAATCCAATGGGATTAGTGTTATAATATTATTTATGAAAGGATGATGTTAATGAAAATTAAAGACGTAAAAGCTAGAGAAATATTAGATTCTCGTGGTAATCCTACTGTTGAAGTGGACGTTATTTTAGAAAATGGAATTAAAGGACGTGCTGCTGTACCAAGTGGAGCATCTACTGGTGAACGTGAAGCTTTAGAAATGCGTGACGGTGGTAGTCGTTATAATGGTAAAGGTGTTTTAAATGCTGTTAACAATGTTAATACTATTATTCGTGATAAAGTTATTGGTATGGATGCAGCAGATCAAAAGACACTTGATTATGCTATGATAGAATTAGATGGTACTGAAACTAAATCTAAATTAGGTGCTAATGCTATTTTAGGTGTTAGTATGGCAGCTTTAAAAGCTAGTGCTATCAATGAAGGTACAGAAGTATATGAATATGTTGGTAATGGTAAAACTTTACCAGTTCCTATGATGAATATTATTAATGGTGGTGCTCATGCTGATAATAACTTGGATTTCCAAGAATTTATGATTATTCCACAAAGAGATACCATTCA
>CASEWY010000068.1 GCA_949291625.1 uncultured Bacillota bacterium | reverse complement strand
ATTAATGTAATTATGCTATACTAGTGGGGCGCCGACATAGTTCAATGGTAAAACGGATCCATGGTAAGGATCAGTTCCCAGTTCAATTCTGGGTGTCGGCACCATTTTTAAAAACTAGGACCATTTCACTTTTGGAATGGTCTTTTTAATATATTTATTTCTATTAATTAAACTTCTTAAAAAATTATCACTAGAACATTCTAACTGATATAAACAATCATCATTAATAAACATCTTCAAAATAATAGAAAAACCATATATCAAAATACTACATAAAGTACCAAGCATCATCTCTTTAAAATAATATCTAGCAAACATATCAATAATAGATAATTTATCTAAAACCATCATCATTAATAATACTATCAATAATTTAGCTAAATATTTACAAACAAAACTAACTATCGTTAAAGATTTTATAATTATTTTTAAGAAAAATATCATTAATCTAAAAAGTTGATCAATTAATATTAAATTAAATCTAGTCATAATATCACCTCATGCTTATTATAACTAAACCGAAAAAAAGACATGTCCTAAAAATTGGACATGTCATATTTTTTAAATGTCTGAAACTTCTTCAACTTTTGCTTCTGGAGCATTATAAGTTTCTATATCTAATGTTCCTTCTGACTTAGAAACCAATATAGCAGCCACGCTATCTCCAACAACATTTAAGGAAGTAACTAACATTTCAATCGGACGATTAATAGCTAAGATTAAACTATAAGCCATTAAAGCAGGATCATTCGCAAAGCCCATACCTGTCAAGACGGTAAATAAGATAACTGCACCAGCTCCAGGTGCTGCAGGCGTACCAACAGATGCTACTAATGCTAGAACTGTAATAGTAAATATTGAGCCTAATGTTAATTCATATCCTCCAACTGAAGCGATGAAAATAGCTGCAATTACTTGCATGATAGCTGTACCATTCATGTTGATGGTCATTCCTAAAGGTAACACAAAGCTAGCAATATCTTCACTTGCTCCAAGCTCATTAACGGTAGTTTGTTGATTAAGTCCTAAAGCGGCAGCAGAACTTGAAGTTGAAAAACCAAATATTGCCACTTTAGCAATCTTTTTAACAAAAGGAATAGGATTTAATTTACCAACAATCAATACTACCAAAGCATAACCAACAATCAAGAATAATAATAACAATACTACTGTAGTTATTACATAAGTTAAAGCAGGTAACAAATAATCAATACCATATGCCGCAAAAGTTCTAGTCAATAAAGCAAATACTCCAATAGGAGCTAAATGATGAACAATAAAGCTCAAAATTACCTGTACAATATCGCTAATTTCTTCTAATAACTTTTTAAAAGTCTGAGTTTTTTCAGGAATAAAGCCCATTGCTAAACCTACACCAACAGCACATACAACTACTGCTAAAATACTATTATTACTACTAAATGCTGCTGTTATATTAACAGGGAAAGCATCAAGTAAAACTTTTAAAGGATTAGCTCCTGTAGTCCCTGTTGATGCATTTAAACTTGCAATATCAACACCTGAAAAATATCCAGCTTTATAAATATAATAGCCAACAAATCCTGCTAAAGCTAAAGCCAAAGTACTAGTTAATAAGAAAGATCCTAACGTTTTAGCTGCAATACGTCCCAACTTTTTAGCATCATTCATATTCGCAATAGCCAAAGCGATTGAACAAAATACCATCGGTACAATAACAACTTGTAATAAACGCACAAATATTTGGCCAATGATATAAACAATACCAACTGCATTTTCATTACCAGCTGCGCTTATATCCGCAAATAACCAACTATTAATGGTATTCCACAATTCGCCATTACCATTTGCTAGTAAGTTTTCTCTAAGCATCAAAAACATGATTCCACATGCTAATCCTAAGACCATCGCAATCAGCATTTTCTTAGCTAAGCTCATCTTTTTCATTTCAATATACCTCCAAAGATAAAAAAACCT
This sequence comes from uncultured Bacillota bacterium, assembly GCA_949291625.1. Classification (GTDB taxonomy): domain Bacteria; phylum Bacillota_I; class Bacilli_A; order Erysipelotrichales; family Erysipelotrichaceae; genus JALEVB01. Next base: position 2,565 of record CASEWY010000068.1, on the reverse strand, counting down.
ACACAGCACGGTTTGCATGTATAGGTTAAAAATATCTAGTCAATATATTGAACCTTTATAGCATCTCGTACTATCTTAAAGTTTCCTTTACGATAATACCTATTATCTTGCAAAAAGTCAATATAAAACTAATTTTCTTCAAAATATTTCATGATATCTTTCAAAGAATGATTATAAGATACCACTTTTTCTTTTTGTATTCTTTCTTTTACCATTCTTTTTAATAATTGATAATCTTTTCTAAATTCTCTTACGGACATACGATGAGCATTTTGTTGCATGATAGTCATCTGTTCTAAATTATCAGAAGTTATAACTGTGACCATATATTCTTTATTTAGTTTTCCTACAGCTTTTTCAATATAAGTATCTGCTGTTTCCTTATTTTTGGTATATACAACAAAAATATTATGATCCTCATATGCTTTACTGCTAGTATTATCTAATTTATAAGCATCAAATACGACAATTAAAAGATCACAACGATACGCTTGATATTCGCCAAGCATATTTAATAAACGTGATTTAGCCAAATCTAAATTATCATCAGCCAATCTTTTTAATTCATCAAAGCCAAATATAACATTATAACCATCAACCAATATGCATTTAGGCTTACTAAGTTTAATATCTTGAGTCTCATCAATAACTCTTTCACTCTTCTTATTAAGCATTTGCTTGTTAGTTCGATAAGTATTATTCCAAACTCGTTGTAATTCACTATCGCTAATTTTTACCTTATTATCACTTATGTTAGTCTTTTTTTGCATTGGACGATAAAAATAAGGAAGATGCATATAATTTTCTACATCTTGATATTCCACATAAAAACCTGCTCCTTGTTTACAAAAAATAGAGCCACTAGGATTTTGACTATCTTTACTTGGATCATAACCAATATCTGCAATAATCTCATCTTGATTTTCACAAGGTTCATAACCACTAATATCAAAACTAACATTTGCACTTTGTTTGGTAATTATCATTATATTATTAGCTAAATCAAATAATTTAGCCATACTACCTTTACCTTTTATAACCGTATTATCATTATCACTATCAGATAATGCAAATTGTGCTTTTCTTACTTCTAATTCATATAAAATCTTACTTAAATAAATATTGTTACATTTAATTACAAAGTTATAATAAGGCTCCAATAAAATATTTCTAGTACGCATTAAACCATGACGAATAGCCCTATAGCATGCTTGATAAAAATCATTAGGTTCACTATGTTTTAAATGGGCCTTAAAGCCCAATAGACTAATGCGCACATTCGTTAATTGACTATTGGTTAGAATACCTTTTAAATCCATGCTTTCTAAATAATTCATAATCATTTTTTGATGATATAAATCATCATTATTGCCTATAGCATTAACAAATTCAATCCCATTTTCTATCGATTCTAATAAAAGATGTACCTCGGCATAATGCCTTAAAGGTTCAAAATGACCTACCCCTTCAACAGTATCTAAAATTGTTTCTTTATAAGTTATCCTTCCATTAGCAAACTTTACATCGATATTGAAGCGTTCTTTAATCATATTAGTCAATACTTCTATCTGTACTTCTCCCATCAATGAAAGATATATTTTTCCTTGTTCAAATTGTAGATTTAAAGTAGGATCTTCATCTTGCAATTTAGTCAATAAACGATATGTATTATATGGATCTAAAACATCATCTATTAACAATTCATAGCGCAAATATGATGATAATTGTAATTTATGATCATTTTGAATTCCTAACCCTTTTCCTGCATAAATATTATCCAAGCCCTTAACAACAACCACACTACCAGCATCTGCCTGTTCTAATAAACTATATTTAGAGCCATCATAATTTCTAATTTGATCAACCTTTTCTTCATTGATTACCATCTTAGCCCTTAAAGTACCACCAGTAATCTTCATGTGCGCTAATTTAGTATTACCTTCATAAGTAACTTTAAAAATTTGGGCCCCAAATTCTTCAGGATAAGCAATATTACAAGTATATTTATCTAAAGCATCTAAAAATTTATCAATCTTAACTAATTTTAAAGCACTGCCAAAATAAACCGGAAATAAATTACGATTATAAATATTATCCATTATCATTCTATTATCAAGAATACCATGTTCCAAATAATAAGCTAATAATTCTTCATCTATACAAGCAACACTCTCTTTATCTTCCATGTCTTGACAATTAGCGCTTAATTGTTCTTGCAGATCTTTTAATAAACTAGCTCTGTCCACATAATCCACATCCATCTTATTAACAAAGATAAAACATGGAATATGATAAAGTTTTAATAAATCAAAGATAGTTTTAGTATGTGATTGAACCCCATCTAAAGCACTTATTACAATTATGCCATAATCAAGTATCGACAAGGACCTTTCCATTTCACTAGAAAAATCAATATGACCTGGGGTATCCATTAAATAAAAGTCGGTATTGCCATAACTAAAACTAACTTGTTTACTATAGATAGTTATGCCTCTTTTTCTTTCTTGATTATCATAGTCTAAAAAAGTATTACCATTATCTACTCTACCCAAGTTTCTTATCTTT
>CASEWY010000067.1 GCA_949291625.1 uncultured Bacillota bacterium | reverse complement strand
AGTTATAACTAACGGAGGTAAGATGTTTAAGAAAGAATTATTAGCATTAGTTCCTGAGACTAAAAAATATATATTTTTAAATGTATTATTTCAATGGTTGGCTTTATTAGCGAATATTGTGATGATGTATCATATTGCTTTACTTTTAAGTGGTATGGTAAATGGTAGTTTTTCTCATGAATTATTAGTTCGTGTTTTAATGGTGAGTATTGGTTGTATCTTGTTGCGTTCAATCTTTAATTATGGGGCTAATCGTATGACTTATTTTAGTTCTAAACAAGTTAAAGATAAATTGCGAATTAAGATTTATGAAAAGTTATTAAAGATACAAGGTCGTTATGAAAAAATCTTGAGTACAGCGCAAATTGTTCAAGTTACAAGTGAGGGTGTTGAACAATTAGAGAGTTATTTTGGTTCTTATTTACCTCAATTTTTCTATGCGATATTAGCGCCTATTACATTATTTATAGTATTTGCACAATTTGATATTATGATTGGTTTAGTTTTATTGATTGGAGTTTGGTTAATTCCTATTTCTATCATAATGGTACAAAAATGGGCTAAAAAGCTTTTGAGTAAGTATTGGGATCAATATACGACAATGGGTGATACCTTTTTGGAAAACTTACAGGGTTTGACTACTTTAAAGATATATCAAGCTGATGAATATCGTCATAAATTGATGAATGAGGAAGCAGAGAAATTTCGTAAGATTACTATGCGCGTTTTGATTATGCAACTTAATTCTATTTCTATTATGGATTTGGTGGCGTATGGAGGAGCAGCATTAGGAATGTTATTGGCTATTAAACATTTACATGATGGTAGCTTAGTATTGCTTCAAGGAATATTGGTTATTTTATTGGCAGCAGATTTTTTCTTGCCGATGCGTACCCTTGGTAGTTATTTTCATATTGCGATGAATGGTATGGCAGCAAGTGATAAAATTTTAAAAATCTTGAATGCTAAGGATGTAAAAAGGAATGAGAATAGCTTTAATTTAGGTGATCTTATCGTTGAGAATCTTAATTATGGTTATGATGAAGATAAAATTATCTTGCATGATATTAATGTTAAATTGGTGAATAATAAGCTTACTTCGATAGTTGGTAAGAGTGGTAGTGGTAAATCGACTTTGGCTTTATTGCTTAGTAAGCAATTAGTTGATTATCAAGGTAGTGTTAAATTGAATGGTATAGAATTAGCGACGATTGATGATGAATCATTTCATGATCATGTTAATTACTTGGCTTCTTCTAGTTATATTTTTAGTGGTAGTGTAAAAGATAATTTAACTATGGGTAAAAATATAAGTGATAAGAAGATGTGGGAAGTTTTAGAAGAGGTTCGTTTAGCCCCATTTTTAAAAGAAGCAGATGGCTTAGATACTTTATTGCATGAAAATGGTAGTAATTTATCGGGTGGTCAAAAACAAAGATTGGCACTGGCTAGAAGCTTGTTGGCTGATAGTGATATTTATATTTTTGATGAGGTTACTTCTAATATTGATGTAGAAAGTGAAAATTTGATTATTGAGAATATTTATAAATTAGCAAAACATAAGATGGTAATCATGATTTCTCATCGTTTGGCAAATGTTGTTGGCAGTGATCATATTATCGTAATGGATGAAGGAAGAGTTGTTCAACAGGGTAAACATACGAAGTTATTAGAAGAAGATGGTTGTTATGGAAGAATGTGGAAGGTGCAAAAAGCATTGGAGGATGGTGTAGATTATGAAGGCTAGGGTCATAATGTTTAAATTGTTGAAATTAGTTAAGCCTTTAATGCTTAATATGATAATTGCGATTACTTTAGGTTTGTGTGGTCATTTAGCAGCTAGTTTTATTACTATTTTAGCTGGCTATGGTTTACTTGGTAAGATTGATTTTATGCCTTTAGTATTTATCTTATTAATTTTAGCAATTTTACGTGCTATCTTTCGTTATATTGAACAGGCTAGTAATCATTTTATTGCCTTTAAGCTTTTAGCTTTAATTAGGGATAAAGTATTTGGTGCTTTAAGAAAGTTAGCTCCTGCAAAATTAGAAAATAAGAATGCGGGTAATATGATTAGTATTCTTACTAGTGATATTGAACTTTTAGAAGTATTTTATGCGCATACTATTTCGCCTATTATGATTGCCTTATTATTTGGTATTATCATGGTTATATTTATTGGTAGTTATCATTTTAGTTTAGGTATTATAGCCTTATGTTCTTATGTAGTTGTAGGTATAGTAGTTCCCTTATTGATAAATTATTTGAGTAAAAATAAGGGTTTGATTTATCGTCAATTTAGTGGAAAACTTAGTAGTTTTGTATTAGAGAGTTTAAGAGGAATTAAAGAGATTATTCAATATAATAGTGGGAATAAGCGTTTAAATGATTTACATGTGCTTACTGAAAAATTGGATAATGAAGAGAATAGCTTAAAGAAGGTTATGGCATTTAATATTTCTTTGTGTAATGTAATAGTTTTATTGGCTAATATGGTTATGCTTTTTTATGGTGGATATTTATTTGGCCATGGTTTGATTGATTTTGAAGCATATTTAATTAGTGTTTTAGCATTATTTTCTTCATTTGGGCCTTTTATTGCCTTAGCTAATTTGGGTAGTGGTTTACAAAATACTTTAGCAGCTGGTAAGCGTACTTTAGATATTTTAGAAGAAAAACCATTACTTGAAGATATTGAAGGTAAGCCTAGTTGTGATTTTGGAAAATTACAAGTTAATAATGTTAATTTTAGTTATGATGAAGAATTGATTTTGCAAGATATATCTTTAGAAGTTGAACCGAAAGAGATCTTAGGTATCGTTGGTAAAAGTGGTAGTGGTAAGTCAACATTATTAAAATTATTGATGCGCTTTTGGCAAGTTAATGATGGAAGTATTAATATTAATGGACGTAATATCAATGATATTAATACAGCTGATTTGCGTAATATGGAAAGCTATGTTACTCAAGATGCCCACTTATTCCATGATACTTTAAAGAATAATTTAAAGATTGCTAAGTTGGATGCTAGTGATGAAGAAATTGTTGAAGCTTGTAAGAAGGCTAATATTCATGAGTTTATCATGAGCTTACCAAAGGGTTATGATACGATGGTTAGTGAACTTGGTTCTAGTTTGAGTTCGGGTGAAAAACAAAGGATAGCTTTAGCAAGAGCTTTTTTACATGATGGTGAGCTATTGTTGTTGGATGAGCCTACTAGTAATTTAGATAGTTTAAATGAAGCGCTGATTTTAAATGCTTTACGTAAGATTAAAGATAGAACGCTTATTATGATTAGTCATCGTAAGTCAACCTTAAAAAGCTGTGACAAAATAATAGAAATTGATTCAGGAAGATTGAGTTAGTTATGGATATTGCGAAAAAAAGAGAAAAAGAAAAATCAATTGTTACATTGATGATTAAATTATATTGTAAAAAACATGATGATATAGATGAAGCTGATTTGCTTAGATATGTCAATGAGCGCATTGATAAATGTCCGATGATGGAACAAAAGACTTTTTGTTCAAAGTGTAAGATTCATTGTTATAGACAAGAATATCGTGAGAAGATTAAAAAAGTTATGCGTTATAGTGGACCTAGGATATTTTTCTATCATCCTATTTTAGTAATAAAACATACATTGAAAGGATAATTATGAAACGAATTTTTTATTTGACTTTAGGTTTTATTGGCCTTGTATTAGGAGCAATCGGGGCTGTTGTTCCTTTGCTTCCTGCTTTTCCTTTTTTACTTCTAGCATTATTTGGTTTTGCACGTAGTTCGCAAAGATTGCATGATTGGTTTATTGGTACAAAATTATATAAAGATAATTTAGAATCTTTTGTGGCAGGAAAAGGTATGAGTAAACAGGCGAAGATTAGAATCATGGTGGTTGTAACTTTGTTGATGGCTATAGGGTTCGCTATGATGCATAAAGTATTAATCGGACAAATAGTTTTATCAATCGTTTGGATATTTCATATTATTTATTTCGTATTTGGAATTAAGACTATAAGTGATTAGTATGCTTAAAGGCATACTTTTTTTAATTTTGAGTTAAAAAATAAGTACTTTCTTGAGAAATATAGAAAAAAAAGCTATAATCGAAATAATTAAGATGAGGGGATGTAATATGGAGATACGCCTGGAAAATGTTACTAAAGTTTTTGCGAAGAATGGTAAAAATGGACAAGAAGTAAAGGCAGTAGATGATTTTAATTTAGATATACCTGATGGGCAGCTTATTGGTTTATTAGGGCCTAGTGGTTGTGGAAAGAGTACGACTTTAAATATGTTGTGTGGTTTGGAGAGTCCTACATCAGGAAAGATTTATTTTGCTGATGAAGATGTTACGGATATGCCTCCTGAGTTAAGACAAGTGGGCATGGTTTTTCAAAATTATGCTTTATATCCACATTTGAGTGTTAGAAAGAATATTTTATTTCCTTTAGAAAATTTAAAGAAAGATAAAAAGCTTAGTAAACAAGAAATGGAAGATAGGCTTAATAAGGTTGCGAATTTAGTGCAAATTAGTGATTTATTAGATCGTAAGCCTAAGGAGTTGTCTGGTGGTCAACAACAGCGAGTGGCTATTGCTAGGGCGTTGGTTAAAATGCCTAATGTTTTATTGTTAGATGAACCACTTAGTAATCTTGATGCGCGTTTACGTTTGAATACTAGAGAAGAGATTCGTAAGATTCAAAAAGCTACTAAGATTACAACCATCTTTGTTACGCATGATCAAGAAGAGGCTATGAGTATTTCTGATCAAATTGTTGTTATGAGGGAGGGTAGGATTCAACAGGTTGGTAAGCCTCAAGAGGTTTATGATAATCCGGTTAATTTGTTTGTGGCTAAATTCTTGGGTAATCCTCCTATTAATGTTTTTGAGGGTAAAATTGAAGATGGTGGTTTGTATATTTTAAATCAAAAGGTTTTAGATGGTTATAAAATTGATAATCAAGAGGTTATTGTGGCTATTAGGCCTGAGGGTTTTATTGTTGATGATAATGGTAGTTTTATTGCGAATAAACAAAGCCTTGAGGTAATGGGTAGAGAGATTAGTGTAGTTGCAACTAATGATGCTTGTGTGACTAAGAGCTTTAGAGCTTTAGTTCAAGGGGAAGATATTGCGAAACTGGCTAAAGAAGATATTCATTTTAAATTGAAGAGAAATAAAGTTTTTATCTTTGATAAGAATGATGAAAGAAGGCTAAATGATGAATAAGCATAGTTATAAGGCTTGGTTGTATTTATTGCCTGCTTTAATCTTTTTGATTGTTTTCTTGGTTTATCCGCTTTTTGATGTTTTTATTTATTCCTTGGAAGAGAGTTATAATTTTGCTTCAGGGACTTATACGGGTATTGGTAGTTATAATTATGAGTATGTATTGCATGATCCTTATTTTGTTCAGGCGGTGCAGAATACTTTTATCTTAGTTATTATTACGGTTCCTATTTCGACTATATTGGCTTTAATTATTTCTTTGGGTTTAAGTTCTATTAAGGCTTTGCGTAATTTATATCAAACAATTTATTTTTTGCCTTATGTTACTAATACTTTGGCTGTTGGTTTAGTTTTTATGATTTTATTTCAAAAGACAGAATATAGCGTTGGTTTAGTTAATATGTTTTTAGGTTTGTTTGATATTTCTAGCATTGATTTTATTAATGGACCTTATTGGGCTAAGATGTTTGTGTTGTGTTTTTATACGATTTGGACGGTGTTGCCTTTTAAGATTTTAGTTTTGACAGGTGCTTTGGCTTCTGTTAATCCGGATTATTATAAAGCGGCTAAAATTGATGGTGCTTCTAAATGGAGAATATTTAGTAAGATTACTTTGCCGATGATTTCGCCAATGTTATTTTATTTAGTTATTACGGGCTTTATAGGGGCTTTTAAGGCTTATAGTGATGCGATAGCTTTATTTGGTACTAATTTGAATGCTAGTGGTATGAATACTATCGTTGGTTATGTATATGATATGTTATATGGTACTAGTGGTGGTTATCCTTCTTATGCTTCTAGTGCGGCAATTATTTTATTTGTCATCGTATTGACGATTACTTGCATCAATCTTTTAGTAAGTAAAAAGTATGTGCATTATTAGGGGGTAGTAATTGTGAATAACGATTTTAAGAAGAAGCAGTTGAAATTGGAAAGAAAAGATAAAATATTGAAGATATTTACTTATATCATGCTTAGTATATGGGCCCTTATTGTTTTATTTCCTTTCTATTGGATGATTTTGACTTCGGTTAAAGATTATGGGGCTTATAATGCGGAATATGTTCCTAAATTTTTTACTTTGAGTCCTACATTAGATAATTATCAAGAGGCTTTTACGGCGGTACCATTGGGTAATTATTTGTTAAATACGGTTATATTTGCAATAGTTACTACGGCTTTAATGGTGGTGGTAATTACGTTGGCGGCTTATGCTTTTGCACGTTTACAATTTAGGGTGAAGAATATTGTCTTTACGTTATTTTTGGCTTTGATGATGATTCCTAGTGAATTGGTGGTTATTACTAATTTTGCTTCAATTACTAATTGGGGATTGCGTAATAGCTTTTTGGGCTTGATATTGCCTTCGGTTACTTCAGTTTTTTATATTTATTTATTGAAAGAAGCGTTTGAACAGGTGCCGGATGAATTATATAAGGCTGCTAAGGTGGATGGTACATCGGATTTGAAATATTTGCTTAAAGTGATGATTCCTATTTGTAAACCTACATTGATTACGATTATTATTTTGAAGATTATTGAATGTTGGAATTCTTATGTTTGGCCAAGATTGATTACGGATGATCCTGCTTATTATTTGGTTTCTAATGGTATTCAGGAAATTAGGGAGAATGGTTTTGGTAGAGAGAATATTCCGGCGATGATGGCGGCTGTAGTGGTTATTTCTATTCCTTTGATTATTTTATTTTTGATTTTTAGGAAAAAGATAATGTCAGGATTAGCTAAAGGGGGAATCAAAGGATGAGAATGTTGAAATTGATTTTGGCCTTGGGCTTAGTGTTGATTATGAGTGGATGCCATGGTACGAGGGAAACAGTTAGTTTTAGTGTTCCTGATACTTTTGATGTGGATAAGGAATATGAACTTACCTTTTGGGCTAAGAATGATACTAATAAGACCCAGACGGATATTTATAAGAAGGCTATAGAGGATTTTCAGACTTTATATCCTAATATTAAGATTAATTTAAGATTATATACGGATTATGGCAAAATTTATAATGATGTTAT
>CASEWY010000066.1 GCA_949291625.1 uncultured Bacillota bacterium | reverse complement strand
TTTAAAGGCCAAAAAGGTATTGGTCATTTACCAAATGAGTGGATGCGCATTTGTGATATTAGAGCTAATACGCAAATATATGCATATGCATTATATGAATTGATGGAAGGGTTAAAGTAAGTAAAATATGAAAAGATTAGGAATATCAGTATATCCAGAACATGCTGGGAAAAAAGCTTGTTATGACTATATGGCATTAGCGGGCAAATATGGTTTTAAAAGAGTATTTACTTGCTTGTTGTCGGTAACTGAGACAAAGGAAGAAATTGTTGAAAATTTTAGTGAATTTTGTAAAGTAGCTCATGAAAATGGCTTAATTGTTTCGGTTGATACTAATCCTAGAGTATTTGAAAAATTAGGGGCTACACCATTTGATTTAAGTATATTTCATCAAATGGGCGTTGATATCATTCGTTTAGATGGTCATTTTGGGGAATTTGAAGATATTGAAATTACGAAAAATCCATACAATATTATGATTGAATATAATGCTAGTTGTACAATGGCTTTAGATTTAATGATTAAAAATGGAGCTAATCGTTCTAATATGTGCATTTGTAGTAATTTCTATCCCCAAAGATTTACTGGTATGGGTTTAGAACGTTTTAAAGAATTAAATACTTTATATCAACCTTTAGGTTTAAAAAATGCAGTATTTGTAAGTTCACAACAAAAGGATACTCATGGGCCTTGGAAAGTATATGAAGGTTTACCTACGCTAGAATGTCATCGTGATTTACCAATTGATTTGCAACTTCGCCATTTAGTAGCTTTAGGCTTTAATGAAGATTTCTTTATTGGTAATGCGTTTGCTAGTGAAGAAGAACTTGCCGCAATGGCTAAAGTAAACTTAAATAAGATTACTTTAAAAATTGATGTTGATCCAGAAACAACCGAATTAGAAAAAGAAATTATCACTTGTGATTATCATGCTTCTCGTGATGATAGTAATGAATTAGTAGTTCGTTCAAGTACACCTAGAATGAAATATAAAGGGCAAGCAATTAAACCTAGAAAATATGATGGTACACACTTCAATAAGGGTGATGTCATCATCGTGAATGATAATCTAGAACATTATCGTGGGGAATTGATGATTGTAACGGAAACAATTCCAGTTGTTGAAAATTATAATTATGTTGGTCATATTAATAAAGATGAACAATTAGTATTAGATTGTATCAAACCGCGTCATAGTTTTAAATTAGAAATTAGATAGAAGGGATATTATGGAAAGAATTATTGAAATTTGTTGTGGAAGCTATGAAGATGCTTTAGCAGCATTTCATGGAGGGGCAAAACGAATTGAACTAAATAGTGCTTTATATTTAGGTGGTTTAACCCCGACGGTTGCTAGTTTACGTCTAACAAAAGCTAATACCGACTTAAAAGTAATATGCATGGTAAGACCTAGAGGTGCAGGCTTTTGTTATAGCGAGGCGGATTATTTGACCATGGTAGAAGATGTTAAAATCATGCTAGAAAATGGGGCAGACGGGATTGCTTTTGGTTGCTTGAATGAAGAAGGCAATGTTAACGTAAAACAAACTAAAGAAATTATTGATATCATTAAAAGCTATGGTAAAGAAGTTGTCTTCCATAGAGCTTTTGATTGTGTTCAAGATCCATATGCAACAATTGAATTATTAATTGAATTAAAAGTAGATCGTATTTTAACTAGTGGTTTACAAGCTAAAGCGATGGATGGTATAGAATTAATCAAAGATTTACAAGCTAAATATGGGGATAAGATTCAATTATTAGCAGGTAGTGGTATGAATGCTACAAATGCTAAGCAAATGATGGATGAAACAGGAATTAGCCAAGTACATAGTTCATGTAAGGGCTGGGTAAATGATCCTACAACAACAGGTAAAGCGGTAAATTATTGTTATGCACCTGAACCAAATCAAAATAACTATGATGTAGTTAAGCAAGAATTAGTTGAAAAGATTGTTAATAGCGTATGTTAAAAGAATTAAGAGCGAATAAAACAATTAGGACAATTTTTACCCTTTTTTGTGTAGTATTATCGGGTTTTTTACAGGCTGCAATCATCCAAATCTTTATGCAACCAATGAACTTATTATCTAGTGGGTTTACTGGTGTAGCTATTTTAATTGAAAAAATTACGAGTACTTTCTTAGGATTTTCATTTTCAACATCATTAGGTATGTTGGCTTTGAATATTCCAGTAGCATTTTTTTGTAGTAAAACGATTAGTAAAAGATTCGTATTTTTCTCATTAGTTCAAGTATTTTGTGCGAGCTTTTTCTTAAAAGTATTAAACTTTGGTCCTTTATTTGATGATGCTTTATTAAATATTATCTTTGGGGGATTTAGTTATGGTTTAATGACGGTAATTGCTTTAAAGGGAAATGCTTCTACGGGCGGTACAGACTTTGTAGCTTTATATATTTCTAATAAAAAAGGTAAATCTATTTGGAGCTATGTATTTGTTTTCAATGCATGTTTAATTATCATCTTTGGAGCAATGTTTGGATGGGAATATGCAGGATATTCTATTTTATTCCAATTCATTTCGACTAAGACAATTGATTCTTTCTATCATCGTTATGAACGTATGACTTTACAGATAACTACTAGTAAACCAGATGAAGTAATTGCAGCATATATTAAAAATTATCGTCATGGTATTTCACGCTTAGAAGCTCATGGTGGCTATAGTGGAGCACCGATGAGTCTATTACATACGGTAGTATCTAGTTATGAAGTGGCAGATGTTGTTCAATTGCTTCGTGAGGTTGATCCACATGTTATTGTGAATGCCTTTAAGACGGAAAATTTCTATGGAAATTTCTATTTAAAACCTATTGAATAATTAGGATAATTAAATCACTATTATGCGATAAAAGTCCTTGAAAAATAGGACTTTTTATATTTGCTTTTGATAATTGTGAGTGTCGTTATATCATAATGAAAGCTAAGATTCTGTCAAAATCAAATCAAATCGAATCATTGTGATTCGATTGACTTGATTTGATACAATATTAGTATCAAGTCTAAGAGAAGGAGATTGTTAATATGCTTTTTCGAGAAAGTGAAACAGTTAAGCTAAAAGAAATTGTTACAGATAATATAAAAAAAGAAATTATTGCTTTTGCTAACTGCGATGGTGGAAAACTTTATATTGGTGTGAAAGATGATGGAACAGTTATCGGTGTAGATAATGCAGATAGTGTTTCTTTACAGATAAGTAATATGGTTCGAGATACCATTAAGCCAGATGTAACAATGTTTGTGCATTATGAAACTATCAAAATA
>CASEWY010000065.1 GCA_949291625.1 uncultured Bacillota bacterium | reverse complement strand
AATCAATGAACGATAAGAACGTAAAAAGCCTTCTTTATCTGCATCTAATATACATACTAAAGACACTTCTGGTATATCTAGACCTTCTCTTAATAAGTTTATACCAATTAGTACATCATATTTACCAATTCTAAGATCTCTTATCGTTTCCGTTCTTTCTAATGTCTTAGTCTCATGATGTAAATAAGCTACTTTATAATCTCTATCGGTTAAATAAGCACTTAAATCTTCAGCCATTTTAACTGTCAAGGTCGTTATCATTACCCTTTCATCCTTTTTGATTCTTTCATCGATTTCATCGCATATAACATCGATTTGTCCTTTGGTAGGTTCAATACGGATAATAGGATCTAATAGCCCAGTAGGACGAATAATTTGTTCAACTACATGATTATTAACTTGTTGTAATTCATAATCACCTGGGGTCGCACTACAATAGATTACTTGATTGCATACACTTTCAAATTCATCAAAGCGCATCGGTCTATTTTCTAAAGCACTAGGCAAACGGAATCCATATTCAACTAGCGTTTCTTTACGGGCATGATCACCATTATACATACCTCTAATCTGTGGTAAAGATACATGGGATTCATCTACTATCAATAAAAAATCTTTAGGAAAATAATCAAATAGATTATATGGTCTTTGCCCAGGCTTTCTTCCATCAATATGCATAGAATAATTTTCAATACCTGAACAAATACCAAATTCTCTTAATGCTTCAATATCATAAAGACATCTTTGTTCCAAACGTTGTTTCTCTAATAATTTACCTTCAGATTCAAAATAAGCTAATCTATCATGCAATTCTTCTTCAATCGCATTACAAGCCCGATACATATTATCCATCTCACGTGCATAACCCGTTGCTGGATACATAACATATACCGTATAAGCATTAATTATTTTTCCACTTATTCTATCTACTTCCGCAATTCTTTCAATTTCATCATCAAACATTTCAATTCTAATGATAAATTGATCACTATGTCCTGGTACGATTTCAATCGTATCGCCTCTTACTCTAAAAGAACCTCTTTCTTGTTCAAGATCATTACGTTTATATTGCCTTTCAACTAATTTTCTTAAGATATCATCGCGATCGATGATTTCTCCTGCTCTTAGCGTAAAAAACATATCCTTATATTGTTTAGGATCACTAGCCGCATAAATACAAGCAACACTCGCAACAATTATCGTATCTCTTCTTTCTAATACGGAATTTACTGCCGCCATTCTTAACATATCTAATTCATCATTAGTACTACTAGATTTTTCAATATAAGTATCTGTTTTGGGCATATATGCTTCTGGTTGATAATAATCGAAATTTGATACGAAATATTCGACTCTATTTTCTGGAAATAATTCTTTAAATTCGCTATATAATTGACCAGCTAAAGTCTTATTATGGGCAAATATTAAAGTAGGTCGATTAATCTTTTCAATCACATTAGCCATGGTAAAAGTCTTACCAGTACCAGTTGCTCCTAATAATACTTGATATTTTTTATTTTCTTTTAAACCTTCTACTAATTCTTCAATTGCTTTAGGTTGATCACCTGTAGGTGAAAATTTAGAAACTAACTTAAAGTCCATAAGTTGCTCCTTTCCAAGTAATAGTTTATCACATTTAATAATATATGTACTCTATTCCCATAATATTCCTTTTGTTTCTTGATTCATGTAGTCTATTATCAATTCTTTATCTACAATGAATTCATATGTTCCCATATATCCTGGAGCTGCCTCATATTTTTCAAATGGTATAACTAAATCATAATTTTCATTAAAGTAATAATTATGTTTGGAATCAATTGAAACTAAATCATCACCAAATACACTATCTTCTATCCAATAATGCAAATCAGCATCATCTTCCATCTGTTCTTTCATCTGCAATTTAATATCTTCATTTACAACTTTATAAAACACTTCATCAATAACAATATCTTCCAAAGAAACAATATTTCCCGTCAATTTATTTAAATTATAATATTTGAAAAATGTATTTCCACTACCAGTCATCGTATTAATTTCTAATTTTAATGTAAACCACTTTTCAGTATCAGTTACAACCTCATAATCAACATAAACTGCCGTATGAGCATCATCTTTTAAATCATTAGCTTCCTCATAAAATTTATCCGCAATATATTTAGTCAATTCTTCAACATCAGCATTTATAAAATCTATTGCTTCACTATTACCATCTATTTTAGGAACTGAAATATTCATTTCATGATAATCATCATTATATAAATAATTTCTAATTGTAACCACTTTAATAACCTCTTTAAGTACTGGTATATTTTCTAAGGCTTTAGCATATGTAACACTAATATTAGGAAGTAAAATAATAGTCACAAACAAAAAAGCCAAACAAGCTAATGCAAACTTCTTAAATACTAAATAATTACTATTAATTCTTTTTTGCTCAGGAAGTCTATTTAAAGTATCATCTATTTTATTTCTTACTATTAAAGGTATTTCCTCATCATTTTTAGACAATTTTTCTCTAATATATTTATCTTTTCTATTCATAAATCAAAGTCCTCCTTTAGAACTTCATAAAGCATCTTTCTTGCGCGAGATAACTGTTTTTTAACAGATACAATACTTATATTGGTAATTCGCGATATTTCAATAATTGATAAATTTTCATAATAAAAAAGTATAACTACCGTTCGATAAGGTTGTTTCAATTGATTAATGGCTTCTTTTAAGGTTATTTTTGTTGTTAAATCATAATGAATAATTTCTTGAATATTATCTTCAATATCTTCCATAGGAACAGTTTTGGAATTTTTACGAATCATTTCAACTGCTGTATTATGAACAATTTGTAATATCCAAGCTTTAAAAGCTTTTT
>CASEWY010000064.1 GCA_949291625.1 uncultured Bacillota bacterium | reverse complement strand
GAAAATCAAAGAGTTAGCCTTAAAAAAGATCAACAAATTATTAAGGTAAAATACGAAAATAATGATTCTGTTATTACTAATGGTCTTGTAAGCCAAGTCACAAATCAAAAACTAGATGGAAACAAAACTATTAATGATTGTGATGAATATTTTTATGTTATTTCTAATGAAACTTTAGAAATCAAAACTGGTACAAAATTAGGGTTTAGCGTAACAAGCGCCGATGAAACATTTAAGTATTATTCAACAATTATTGGCGGCAGACAGTCACTTGTAGAAAATGGTGAAATTGCTCCTACTGTTACAGAAGAAAATACAAATGGAGCACAAACAACTAACATTCCTAGAACGTCAATTGGTGTCATAGATGAACATAATATAATATTATGTTCAATCGAGAGTTTACGTTATAATTCTAAAAATAATATCGAAGAAAATGACCCATATGGCGTAGATTTACCTGAATTAGCAGAATTTTTAAGATATATTGGCTGTTATGACGCTATGAACTTTGATGGCGGCGGATCAACCCAACTCATCACTAAAGATGATAACGGAAATGGAGATCCAAAAGTCGTTGTTAGAAGTTCAGATTATGGAACTTATGAACTTGAAGATTCGAGAAAAGTTTATAATACTGCCTTAATTTCTACTAAGTAAAAAGTATACAAAAATTAAGATTAAGTGATTTACAATTAGCGATAATATGCAGAGCCATTTAATGCTAAAAATAGGAACATATAATAATTATGTAAGCGCTTACAGGAATGTAAGCATTTAAAGAAATTTTCAAAATAAAGGAGCACAATTAATGAAAAAGAAATTTCTCAATGTTATAGCTATTAGCGCACTAGTTAGTTTAGGCGCTTTAACAGCTGTTTCATGTAATCCAGAGACACCTATCGAGGATCCTGTAGATGTTACTTACAAGGTTACTTACGATACTGGAAATTATACTGTAAGCGGAATTAAAGCTGATGGTTATAAAGAAGGTGATACCGTTACATTTACAGTAACTGCAGCAAGTGGTTATGAAATTACATCAGTTTCAGCTGGTGGAACAACTTTAACACCATCCAATGGATCTTACTCATTTACAATGGGTTCATCTGATGTCAAATTAACAATTACAGCTACAGCTACTGCTGGGAAAATGACATTAGATAAAACTGAATTGATTATTGATGAAGTTGGAAAATCAGAAACTATTACAGCTACATTAACCAACCTTACTGGTGAAGTTACTTGGGAAACAACAGATGATGTTAATTTCTTAATTGAAGTTAGTGAAGATACACTTTCTTGTACAGTTACAAATTTAAGTGGTGGTCAAGCTGTTATTACTGCGACAATTGGTGATTTAAGTTCTGATGTAGTTGTAAGAGGCTCAACTTATGGTGATACTAGAGAAACTTATACAATCCATAAAGCTGATGGATCAGTTTTAAAAGATGATGTAAAAGGTTTCTATAATGCTGTTGGTCAATTAAATAACACTGATTATTTTGAAGCTGCAAATGGATATGTTACTAAAAAAGGTGAAACAGATGTCCTTTATAAATTCTATAATGCATATTTATCAGCAATTGATAAAGACGGACCAACAAAAGACGCTGCAACTTTACAAGCAATTACTTCTGGTGAAGTTCATCCATGGAACACAGATAACAAGACACCTCTTTGGTATGCTAATTACCAGCTTGATGTTGATTTATTAGAAAATGCTAATGTTTTTAATACATTATTAACTGCAGTAACAGATGGAGAAACCGGTGAAATTACAGATTATACAAAACATGCTAACTTCAACACTTTCGACAAGAGAGCAGTTGATTTTGGTGGAGACTTATTCTTGGATAAGATTGATGGTTTCTATGGCAGAGATGCGATGACAGTCTGGTCTGGTTGGAGAGCTAGCGAATATCTTGGTGCAGTAACTACGGCTGAATATGTCTCCTGGGCAGACGCTGGAACATGGGATGGTATGGACCTTAATTTTGATTTATCAGGTTCAACATTAATCCCATCATATAATGAAGATCAAGGTGTTTTTGCTCAATTATATCTTGGTTCAACAACTATTCTTACAAGTATGGCTGGTATGTACTTTGATGCTGGTACAATGGAAGAAAACATGAATCTTGCAGATGGTACAACAAGAGATATTTATACATTTAAAGAAAAAATTAGTCAAAATGGTGGTTTGACTGATGGCAAGTTAGGTGAAAGAGAAATCGGAACAACTTCAATCGGTAAGGCTGTTTGGGATTCATTTAATAAAGTTTGGACTTTCCCTGATGTTTCTATCAATTTACATGCCGACATCTATTTCACTGGTGAAGATCCAGAAGATGCTAGTGCAAACTATCACAGAGTTTATACAATTAGTGGGTATAAGGGAGATGAA
>CASEWY010000063.1 GCA_949291625.1 uncultured Bacillota bacterium | reverse complement strand
CACTAAGATTAGTACGCGCATCAAACATCGTCAACAATACTCCTTCGATTGCTAAATGCGGATTAAATAAACGCTGTACTAAACGAATAGTACTCAACAATTGAGTCAAACCTTCCAAAGCATAATATTCACTTTGTACCGGAATAATTACTGAATCTGCCGCCGTCAAAGCATTAGTATTTAATAAACCTAATGAAGGAGGACAATCAATGATAATAAAATCATAATCATTCCTAACTTCATCTAATTTAATTTTCAATAATTTTTCTCTACCCTCACGATATTTAGCCATCTCTAAATCAGCGCCAGCTAAATTAATATTTGCACAAAGCACATCTAAACGAGGTTCATAAATTGGCAAATTCACTACACAATCCGCAACTCTATCTTTTCCCAACAATACATCATTAACGGTCTTAGTAAAGCCATATTTTTTAGCCCCTATACCCTGAGTTGCATTACCTTGAGGATCAAAGTCTACCAATAATATTCTCTTGTTACAATAGGCCAAACCAGCTGCTAGATTAATACTAGTCGTGGTCTTGCCTACGCCACCTTTTTGGTTAGCAATCGCAATAATTTTAGCCATGATTCCTCCTACTTCTTAAACTTAACTTTAATGATTACATCCTCATCATTTTCATCCATTTCACTAGTAACGATAATACCCGTCTTTCGAATCATATCCAAGCACTGATTAATAGAATTAATCCCAATTTGAATATTACGCGTAAAACCTTTGGTAATAACTTTACGCGGTTTCTTTTCTTTATTCTTTAAAGCCGCAATATATTCTTCACTTTGTCTAACATTAAGATTTTTATCAATAATCTTTCGCATCATATCAACTTGCTCATCTTCATCCAAAGCAAGTAAAGCTCTAGCATGACGCTCACTAATTTTTCTTTCACTAATAGCTAATTGAACCTGTTCAGGCAAATGCAATAATCTAATTTTATTCGCAATTGTCGATTGCGACTTACCAATTTTTTTAGCTAAAGTTTCCTGGGTAATATTAGCCAAGGTCATTATTTTAACATAAGCCTTAGCCTCTTCAATAGCTGTAAGATTCTCCCTTTGAATATTCTCCACTAAAGCCATTTGCGCACTTTGCAAATCACTAGGATCCATTATTAAACAAGGAACCTCTTTAAAGCCCGCCATAATACAAGCCCTAAATCTTCTTTCCCCTGCAATAATCTCATAATCATCTTCATCTTTACGCACTACAATTGGTTGCAATAAACCATTTTCTTTAATTGATTCCGATAATTCAATTAAAGCTTTTTCATCAAATTGAATACGAGGTTGAAAACGATTAGCTTTTATTTTATCTATAGCTATTAAAGTTGCATTTTTCATTTAAAAATTCCTCACAATGGTTGTTTCTTAATCTTCACAAAAGCCCTAGGATACATCATAGGAGTATGCTTAATCTTCTTAAAATAAAAATTAATGCGCATAGACCCATCCAATAATTTATCTTCATATGAACTTAAAAGTTCTACCCCAAGTTTACTTAAAGCATTAGCAGCCCTATCAAGCTCATTATATCCATCACTACCCTTAAGCGCAACAAACAAACCCTCTTTTTTAACTAAAGGTATACACAATTCACTAAGTAAAGACATATTCGCAACCGCCCTAGCACAAACTACATCATAAGCTTCTCTAGCAATCCTGGCATGATCTTCAGCCCTAGCATTAATGATTTTAACACCATCTAATTTCAATGCTTCAACCACAGCATTTAAAAATAAACAACGCTTTTGCAAAGGCTCAACGATGATAATTTGTAAATCCGGACGAACAATTTTCATAGGCAAACTAGGAAAACCAGCCCCACTACCAACATCACAAACACTACCTTGGATATCTTCTTGAAATAAACACATGATAGAATCATAAAAATGCTTTTCTATAATCTTATCATATTCACAAATTGCCGTAAGATTCATCCTTTGATTCCACTCAATCAATAGCTTAGCATACTGATCAAATTGATCTAACATCCTATCGGTAATATCCAATCCATGTTCTTTCGCAATCGTCTGTAATTCTTTTAGTTCCATGTTCTAACCTCGGCATATATTATAGCATTTAATACCATAATTTTATATATGATAATTTTATTTATTCGCACTCCAAATAGCCTCAAAACAAATACATAAAAATAATTATTGTCTACGTGGATAACTTTTTAAGAAAAAATTACAATATAATAAAAAATTGACATCAATGTGTATTATATGTATAATGTGTATTAAGGAGGTATCTATATGAACACTGTCAGAAAAAATATTACTATGCCCATCGATACTTATGAAATAATAAATAATTATGCTAAAAAATGTGGTATGTCCTTTTCGGAATTTTTAAGAGAAACAGCTTTAAAAACAATTGCCAAAAATGAAAATTTAAATTTACTTGAATACCTAAATTCAAACGTCTCCTTTATGGATAGTCAAGAACAAGAAGAAACCGAAGCACTAAATATTGACTTTGACGATTTAAATGGAAAGGAATTAACTTTAGATGAGCTTTTACAAGATTAAATATTCTAAAGCTGCTGAAAAATTTCTTAAAAAAAACAAAGGAATCGCTGTTAGATTTTTCAAAGCTTTTGAAGATTTAACGAAAGATAATAAAAGCCTACTATCCTATGACATAAAAAAATTTCATTCAAAAAAATATAATGATATTTTCAGATTACGAATAGGCAATTACAGAGCAATTTTTAGAATCATTGATGACGAGTTATTAATATTTGTCTTTGATATAGGCACTAAGGGTGACATATATAAAAAGGTAGATTTATAGAAATAATATTATCCCACTATAGTAGACATAGAAATTGTATAAATTCTTAGCTATCTATAAGGAGGTCAATAACCCACCACTTATAGAAGTGGGAGCTTGAAAAAGCTCTTGTTGATTAGACTAAGGAGAATACTGTAAAGTAAATATCCTACGTTATCTAAGAAATAGGTACCAAGGGATGTATAGCCAAGTCCCTTGCTCTACGGTATTGGTTTAAACAATTCTGATGGGTAGGAATAGTGATCAATACACTAAACCTTGGATAACATTGTCGATGGCTACGTAACAGTCGTAAGACTGCATTATCTATTAAATTAGATTT
>CASEWY010000062.1 GCA_949291625.1 uncultured Bacillota bacterium | reverse complement strand
TACTAGACAAACAAGACGAATATCTTTAGCACCACGTTTTTTAATATTAGTAATAGCTGCCGCCGCACTACCACCTGTGGCAAGCATTGGATCTAAAACCATTACCGTAGCCTTTTCCATATCTGGAAATTTAGCAAAATACTCTTGTGGTAATAAAGTCTCTTCATCACGATACATGCCAATAAAACCAACTTTACAAGCAGGTATCAACGAACTAATGCCATTAACTAAGCCAAGTCCTGCTCTAAGAATAGGAACTAAAACAATATCCTTAGCTAATTTTCTAGTCATACATTTGGTAATTGGGGTTTCAACCTCTACTTCCACTGTTGGTAAATCCCTACAAATTTCATAAGCCATTAAACCAGCAATCTCATCTAGATTCTCTCTAAAATCTTTAGTCTTTGTATCTTTATCACGCATAATAGCTAATTTATGCGTAATTAGTGGGTGATCTATAACATGTAACATTTCATTCACCTCTATTATTAGTTAAATAATACATCTTTTTAACAATTATAACACATCTTATTCCTTCAATAAAGATACTATAATTGGTAAAACTTGTTGTTTACGACTAATAACATCTTTCACAAAACCCGTCTCATCAATATTTTCAAAGCCTTCATCAATAATATGCGCATATTTACCAACACTTAGAAAATAAGAACCCTTACCTAATGGATCAGTAAACATATAAAGGATCAGATCATAATCTTGATGCTGACAAACCTCTTGTAAATAATGTTTAAAGCCTTCTTTAATTTGTTTATAATCCTCATAGAAACGACAACTACATTGTCCTATGGCAAATTTCTTACCATCTTGTCTAAATTCTTTAAAATCACTATATAATAAATCCAAATAACTCTTCTTTAATATCGAATCATTTGCTTCAATCATAGCGCTTGCTAATTCATCTATATTAGTCAAAGCAATCTTACTTAAATCATCTGCCACCTTTCGATCCAATTTGGTAGTTGTTGGCGATTTTAGGCATAAGGTATCACTAATTATTGCCCCAAGCAATATTCCTGCCATCGCACTTGATAATTCAACATTTTGATCAAAATACATCTTGGCAATAATACTAGCGCAACTACCTACGCGCATACTAATAACATTGATAGGCACACTAGTCTCAATACCACCTAAACGATGATGGTCGACTATCTCTACTACCTCAGCATATTCTAAATCTTTAATCGATTGACCATATTCATTATGATCGACTAAAATAAAGCGTTTTTTAGCATAATTAAACAAATGATAACGGCTAATAGAACCAATAACTCTATCATCTTCATCTAGTAAAGGATACATTCTAAAACGGGTCTTAGCCATTTTAGCTACAACATCTTCCACATATTCATTAGCTTTAAAGCTAATAACATCATGGCTCATTATCTCTTCAATACTAGTAGATTGGAAAATAAGTTGACTTACCTTCATCGCACTAAATGGCGTATAAATTACACTAACCCCATGTTCACTTGCAAGCTCTAAAGTAACCCCATCAATCCAATCTTCTCCAGCAATTATCATTAAACTAGCACCATTAGCAATTATACTTCTTTGAACATCTGGATTATTACCCACAATAACAATACTATCCTTGCCAATGGTCATACTATTGGTAAGTGAAGGTAAAAGCTGAATATTACCACTTGTCTTAAACGAAGGATTTTCATAATAGATCTTACCTTTTAAAGTCTTCACAATATTCGCAAACTTTACTTTACTCATAAGTTTACCTAAGACTTCTTCATCAAAAGTCCATAAACTAGTAAGATCACTCATGGAAACAACACCCAATAAATGTCTATCATCATCGATGACGATAACACCCTTATTCTTCATTGAAAGGGACTTATCCAAAGCCTCCTTCATCGTAATATCCTTAGATACCATTATCGCATTATCATGATCAATATCTTTAAGCATGCATCTAGCACTATAAAGCATCTTAGGAATTTCAAAACCAAAGCGCTTTAAAAGATATTTAGTTTCATTATTAATATCCGACAAAATACCTGCAACACAATTATATCCTTCTTGTTGTTTAAGATGAGCTAAAGCAATGGCACTAACCACACTATCACAATCCGGATTCTTATGGCCGATAACATAAACTTCTCTTTCCATTTTGAAAAAGCTCCTTATATAATTATGATAGCTAACAAAATTAAAGTTTGCAAATAAAAATATGATATAATAGCCATATGAAAATATTAATAGCGCCAATCAATTACATCAGTAAAAATTTATCCTGTGCTTATAAAATAAAAAAACTAGCACAGACTTTTGATAATGTAGCCATAATGGGCTCAAGTGAATATCATAATAAGAATTATCCCTTTTATCTAATTAAAACCAATAATTATTCAAGTTTCAAACTAAATCAAAATAATAAATTAGAAATTAAAAGCTTTGATGAATTTCTATATAAATATAAAATGCTAGACAAAATAACTTGTATTCAAGAAATTGATAACATGTTAGAAATTATTAAAGAATATAAACCAGATGC
>CASEWY010000061.1 GCA_949291625.1 uncultured Bacillota bacterium | reverse complement strand
GTTATGATTATCTGATTAAAACAGGTGATTATGATGTCTTCTGGCGCAATTATAGCTATTATGAAAAATATCCTTTAGATATTGAAATAATGAAAGAAGCTAGTAAAGTATTTATTGGCGAGCATGATTTTACTAGTTTTAATGCTAGTCCTATAGAATTATTTCCTGATCAAAAACGCTTTATTGAAAGTATAAATATTAGCCAAGAAAATGATATTATTCGCTTAAGTTTTATTGGTGAAGGCTTTTTACGTTATATGGTAAGAATGTTAAGCGCCTGTTTAATTCAAGTTGGTAAAAAGAAATTAACGATTGATGAACTTAAAGAAATAATGGCTAAAAAAGATAAAAAAGCTATGCGATATAATGTTAGTGCTCAAGGTTTATATTTGATGAAGGTAAATTATTTTAAGATGATATATGATGGAGATAACTTTATAGTTCGCGAAAAAGTAGCTAAGGATGATGATTGTTTAGCTAATAAATGGATTATTGCTTCACGTAAAAATAATAGTGCTATAGGATATATCGATGAAGATGTTCATTGGTTAATTGAAGATAAAATATATATAGATGAATGGCTAAAAAAAGCTAAATATGTTATTGAAGAAAAAATGGCATCTTAGTCGATAAATTAGGGCTAAAATGCTATTTTTTTACTTGACTAAAATAATCAATTATGAGAAAATTACACATGGCAACTTATGCCAAGTGTAGCCCCGGAAACTACATTGGTTAAGGAGGAAAAATAATGCGTCAAACAACGATGGCAAAACCAAGTGAAGTTGTTCGTCAATGGTATGTCGTTGATGGAACAGGATGTACATTAGGACGTCTAGCTAGCGAAGTAGCTACAGTATTAAGAGGTAAACATAAACCAACTTATACACCTAATGTTGATTGCGGTGATTATGTTATTATTATAAATGCTGATAAGATTCAAATCACAGGTGATCAAGTTAATAAAAAGAATTACTACAGTCACTCAATGTATCCAGGTGGATTACGTACAAGATCTACTGGTGTTATGAGAACCCAATATACTGTTGAATGGGTTGAAAAAGCAGTTTATGGTATGCTTCCTCATACACGTTTAGGTGATGTTATGCGTACTCATTTATTTGTTTATACTGGTAGTGAACATCCACATGCAGCTCAAAAACCAGTTGAGTTGAAAATCAAAGGTTAGAAAGGTAGAGCAATATGGCAGGTAAAAAGAAAACTAATGTAACATACGTCGGCACAGGTCGTCGTAAATCTTCAGTTGCTCGTGTCTTTATGACTACAGGAACTGGTATTATTACTGTAAATGGTAAAAGCTTAGAAGATTATCTTCCATTAGCAACTTTGCGTATGGAAGTTATGGCACCACTTGAATTAACTGAAACAGCAAATCAATTTGATATTAAAATCAATGTTTGCGGCGGTGGAACAACTGGTCAAGCTGGTGCAATGAGACATGGTATCTCTCGTGCTTTATTAGAAGCAAGTGCAGATTATCGTCCAGCTTTAAAAGCAGCAGGATTCTTAACAAGAGATTCTCGTGCTAAAGAACGTAAGAAATATGGTTTAAAAGGTGCAAGAAGAGCGCCACAATTCTCAAAACGTTAATCGTTGTGTTGAGAAGATTAGAGAAGTATTTAGACATAGTGAGTGTTTGGATACTTCTTTTTCTTTTTAAAAATACGAAACTGTAAAGAGAAAAACAAAACTTCTTACTAGCATATGTTAATAAAAAGTTTATATTTAACTTTTTACTAGCGTATGCTATACTAAAGTAGTGAGGTGATATCGAATCTATGGTGAATTATAGAATAGACGAGGATGTTAAATTAATTAGAGAGCTACTTAATTTATCTCAACAACA
>CASEWY010000060.1 GCA_949291625.1 uncultured Bacillota bacterium | reverse complement strand
ATTGCCTATATATGATAAGCCGATGATTTATTATCCCTTATCTACTTTGATGTTGGCGGGAATTAGAGAGATTTTGATAATTAGTACACCACAGGATTTGCCTAATTTTGAAAGATTATTGGGTGATGGTAGTCAATTTGGGGTTAGTTTTTCTTATAAAGTTCAAGAGGTTCCTAATGGCTTGGCGCAAGCTTTTGTGCTTGGAGAAGAATTTATTGGTCAAGATGATGTTTGTTTAGTTTTGGGTGATAATATTTTCTATGGTCATAAATTTGGTACTACATTGCGTAGAGCGGCTAATAATAAGGGTAGAGCTACTGTTTTTGGTATTCATGTTAATGATCCTGAGCGTTTTGGGGTTATTGAATTTGATGAAACTGGTAAGGTTTTATCTTTAGAAGAGAAGCCTGCTCATCCACGTAGTAATTATGCAGTTGTGGGTTTATATTTCTATGATAATAGAGTTGTTGAATATGCAAAAAGTTTAAAACCTAGTGCTAGGGGCGAATATGAGATTACCGATTTAAATAAAATATATTTAGAAAATGGTGAACTTGATTGTGAATTATTTGGCCGTGGTTTTACTTGGCTAGATACTGGTACCGTTGATTCTTTGGCTCAAGCTAGCAATTATGTAAAGATTATTGAAGAAGTTCAGGGTATTAAGATTAGTGTTCCTGAAGAAATTGCTTATTATAATGGTTGGATTGATGAAAAGGCTATGTTAAGTGCGGCTGATAGTTATGGTAAGAGTCCATATGGCGATCATTTGCGTAGAGTAGTTAGTGGTGCTGTACAGACGACTTATAATAAAGGTGGTAAATAGTGAAGGTAGTTTTTATTGGTTGTGGTTATTTAGGACATAATTTGAGTAAAGGTTTAATTGATAAATATGATGTAAATATCTTGGGTATCGATAGCCCTTACGTTCAATATTCACCTTGGTTTAGATATGCTGATGTCTTTGATATGGGGACAATGATTAATCAGGATTTACAAGATGCGATTGTGATTGATACCGTTAGTTTGGTTGGTAATCGTACCACTAGTGATAACCCAGATAAATTATTGCGTAGTATTAAATATAAATATCAGGGCTTATTGGATGTATTAAAGGCTAAAGGCGTTAAAAGGTTTATATTCTTTAGTAGTGGGGGTACTATCTATGGTGATAGTGAGATGCCTATTAAAGAGGAACATGAATTGAATCCTAAAAGCTTATATGGTAAAAGTAAAATGATGCTTGAAGAGTTAATTCAAGATAGTGGCATTGATTATTTGATTTTAAGACCTTCTAACCCTTTTGGTGGTTTTCAAATTACTAATGGACAGGGTGTTATTCCTATCTTGATTAATAAAGCATTAAATCAAGAACCATTTGATATGTATGTAGATAGTGATAGTGTAAGAGACTATTTCTATATTGATGATTTTGTAGATATTTTAGATAAATTGATTGAAAAAAATATTTCAAGAGAAATCTTAAATGTAGGATCAGGAGTTGCGACATCTTTGAAGGACGTCATTGATTGGGTTGAAAAATATACGAATAAAAAGATTATAATCAATGAAGTGGAAAAAGATGAGACAGCTGTTAAGAGTATTGTATTAGATATTAGTAAATTGGTTAATTTGATTGAACATCAAAATAAAGTTAGTTTAGAAGAAGGAATTAAATTAGAAATAGAGAGAATAGAAAGAGGCTTATAATGAAAATTTTAGTAACAGGTGGAGCAGGATTTATCGGTGGTAACTTTGCTCATTATATGACTAATACTTATCCAAATGATAATATTGTTGTTTTGGATGCTTTGACTTATGCAGGTAATTTAGAGACTTTAGAGCCTATTATGAATAAACCTAATTTTAAATTTGTTAAAGGGGATATTCGTGATCGTGAATTTATTTATAAATTATTTGATGAAGAAAAATTTGATGTTGTAGTTAATTTTGCAGCCGAGAGTCATGTAGATCGTAGTATCGAAAATCCTGGTATCTTTGTAGAAACTAATGTAATGGGAGTTCAAGTATTATTAGATGCTTCATTGAAATATAATGTAAAACGTTATCATCAAGTTTCTACTGATGAAGTATATGGGGATTTACCATTAGATCGTAAGGATTTAATGTTTACAGAAAAAACACCTCTTCATACTTCTAGCCCTTATAGTGCTTCTAAGGCTAGTGCGGATTTATTGACTTTAGCATATTATCGTACATATAAACTTCCAGTTACTATTTCTCGTTGTTCCAATAACTATGGTCCATATCATTTTCCAGAAAAACTTATTCCTTTGATGATTAGTCGTGCTTTAGCAAATGAGAGTTTACCAGTATATGGTAAGGGAGAAAATGTTCGTGATTGGCTTCATGTTCATGATCATTGTACCGCTATTGATTTAATTATTCGTAAAGGTAAAGAAGGCGAAGTATATAATATTGGTGGACATAATGAAAGAACTAATTTAGAAGTAGTTAAGACAATCTTAAAACAACTTGGTAAGTCCGAAGATTTGATTCATTTTGTTACAGATCGTCCTGGTCATGATTTAAGATATGCGATTGATCCTACTAAGATTGAAACAGAATTAGGATGGAAACCAGTTTATAATTTTGATACAGGTATTAAACAAACAATTGATTGGTATTTAAATAATAAGAGCTGGTGGGAAAATATCATCAGTGGTGAATATCAAGAATATTATGCAAAGATGTATAAAAATCGCCAATAGGAGGTTTTATTTTATATGAATTATGATGTAATTATTGTAGGAGCTGGTTTTGCGGGTAGTGTTATGGCCCAAAAATTCCATGAAGATGGTAAGAAAGTTTTAGTAATTGAATCTAGAAAACATATCGGTGGTAATATGTATGATTATATTGATGAAAATGGGGTTAATCGTCATCAATATGGCCCCCATATTTTCCATACTAATAGTAAAAGAGTTGTTGATTACTTGAGCAATTTTACTGATTGGTATCCTTATGTTCATCGAGTTTTAGGTAAAGTTAATGGCCATATTGTACCAATTCCTTTCAACTTAAAATCAATTGAAGATTCTTTTGAGGCTGAAAAGGCTGAAAGATTAAAGAAGGTTTTAGTTGATAGCTATGGTATGGATAAAAAAGTTCCAATTTTAGAACTTAGAAAAAATAAAGATCCTAATGTTGTAGAATTGGCTAATTATATATATGAATATGTATTTAAGTATTATACGATGAAACAATGGGGCTTAACGGTTGAACAAATTGATCCTAATGTTACTAATCGTGTTCCTGTTAATGTTAGTTATGATGATCGTTATTTTGCCGATGCATATCAAATTATGCCCAAAGAAGGATATACTAAAATCTTTGAAAAGATGCTTGATGGTGTTGAAGTTTGGTTAAATACTAAGGCTAATGATGTTTTACATGTTGATGTAGAAGATAAAAAAATATATTTTCAAAATGAAGAATTTAAGGGTATCTTAATTTATACAGGAGCTGTTGATGAATTATTAGATTATCACTTAGGAGAACTACCATATCGTTCATTACGCTTTGATATTGAAACTCATGATGGTCAGTATCAACAAGCTACTACTATTAATTATCCTACACCTCATAGTCAAAATGCCTTTACTAGAATTACCGAATATAAATTAATGATGGAAAATTATCCAAAAGATAAGACAACTATTGCGATTGAATATCCTTTAGCTTATGATCGTAAGGCATATGAGGGTAATATTCCTTATTATCCAATCTTTACGGAAGAAAATCAGGCGAAATATGAGCGTTATTGTAGTTTGCTTGATGATATAGATAATTTATATTTATTAGGTAGACTAGCTGAATATAAATATTACAATATGGATGCAATAATCGATAAAGCTCTAGATTTATATGAAAAAATTAGATGAGAAATCATCTAATTTTTAAAAAGGAATGTATATGAAAATTATTAAGATTTTTTTAACATTACTATTATTGATTAATTTGGTTGCTTGTAATAAGGAAACTCAAGCTATAACAACCTCTGAGCAACCTTCTTTTGATAATGCGCAAATAGTTAATGGTATGGTTGAAGATGCTTATAATATTGAAGAACAGGCAATTAATATAACTAATGAATTTAGTTTTAGCTATTGGTTGTTAGCAGATGATATTAATAGTAATGCTTCAATAATTAGCTTAAAAGAAGATGAAAATATATATGAGCTTATAGGTTTTAATGAAGATAATGGCTTGAGTTTATTGAAAGATGGTAAGGTTATTGTTGAAAGTGATAAATATATTCAACCTAATATTTATTGCCAATTAGTTATAACTTATGATGATGGTAATCTTAAAATATATTTAAATAGTGAACTTGTTGTTGATACTAAGATTGATAAGATGGAAAATATGCAATTAGTTATCAATGATGAAGGTATTGATGGGCAATTTGAAAAGGTTAGTATTCAAAATAGTATTTTGAGTGAAACTGAAATTATTGATGAATATGAAAATATGTTGCCTTATGTATATTTATATGATTTAAAATTTAATGATATGGATAATGTTAAAGAAGATTTTTGGTTATATCCTGAATTAATTATTGATGAAGATACTTATCCTATTACTTGGACTAGTAGTAATGATGATGTTATTAAACCATATCGAAATCATGGGGTAATTACTATTCCTGATGAAAGTACAGAAGTAGTTTTACATGCTAGTGTTGTAGTAAATGATATTATTTATGAACGAGACTTTAAATTTAGCGTTAAATCATTAGATGATATGCAAGCCTTACTTGAAGAAGATGGTGATTATTTAGTTAATGAAATGGGTTATATAGCTAATGATAAACAAGAATTAATTACTATGGGTAAAAATGGTAGTAACATTAGCTATGAAATAGTTGAAGGTAGTGCTTATATTCAAGATGGTATTCTTTATAAAGATAGCCAAGAAGAAAAAAGTATGATTAAATTATCCGCAACCCTTACTTTAGGAGAATATAGTAAGCAAATTACTTTTGATTTATGCCTATTAGATGAATATGTTGGTTATATAATGAGCTATTTTATCAATAATGATAGTGAAGATGAAAAAGGGGCTTTAGCTTATAGCTATGATGGATTAAATTGGACAGCTTTAGATAATTATTTATTAAGTAGTGAGCTAGGTTCAACTAGAATAAGAGATCCATATATTGGTAGAGATTCAAATGGTAACTTTATTATTTTAGCTACTGAGGGTTTTGATAATCCTAATATTTATATTTGGGAAAGTGCTGATTTAATTGAAATGAATAATCATCGTTTAGTTAAAGTTGCTTATCCCAATGAACATTTAAAATTAACAGGTGAAAGAGCTTGGGCTCCAGAATTTACTTATGTTCCTGAAGATGATTGTTACTATGTTTATTTTAGTGATCCCCTTGATGAAGATAGTGGTAGTATCTATTTTGTTAAGACTAAGGATTTTGTTAATTTTAGTTATCCTAAATCTTTATTAAATGTAGGATATCCAATAATTGATGGCACACATGTATGTGATGATGGCATTAATAATATGTTATATAAAGATGAAAGAGAAGGAGCTAAGACTATTTTCTATGCTAGAAGTAATGATTTATTATTAGGCTTTGGTAAAGCTTATGATAATAAATTTATTTTTGAACAAAAAGAAATTGAAGGACCATTTGTCTTTAAGAATATTCATGGGGATAATTATTATCTATATGTCGATAATTATCCTAATCAAAAATTCTATGTAGCTAGTTTTGATAAATTGGGTGATGAAGCTAATTTCAATTGGTTAAATGAAGAAGAATATCATTTACCTAGTGAACAAACTAGACATGGTTCAGTTATACCTGTTACCCAAAAAGAACTTGATAGAATTATCGATAATTATGGTTGACAGAT
>CASEWY010000059.1 GCA_949291625.1 uncultured Bacillota bacterium | reverse complement strand
TTTAGCTATTTGTGATCATAATGTAGTTGAAGGTAGTTTGAAAGCTTTAAAGCAAGATGTAATTAAAATAATACCGGGAATTGAAATAGATTGCTTTTTTGAAGATAAAATTGTTCATATATTAGGCTTAGGTTGTGATATAACTGATGAGCGCTTTAAAGCGATAGGTATACATTATTATGATGAACTTAGAAGAATTGCTTATGAGCGTTTAAATAAAATTGAAGAATTTCATCATGTAAAACTAGATATAGATAAGATTAAGAGTTTGAGTCATTTTGATGGTTTTAGTAATGTTGAAATTGAAAGAGTATTGTTAGAAGATTGTGATGATCCTTATCTTTTGCCTTATCAAAATGGTGAGAAGAGTGATAATCCGATAGCTAATTATTATTGGGATAATCTTTCTATTGGTAAATGGGGTTATGTGGCTTTAAATCTTCCTAATTATACTGATATTATTAATTTAATTCATGATACAAAAGGGGTAGCGATTTGTGCACATCCTAATGTTAATATCGGACATGATATGAATTGTATTAATAAATTGATTGCACATGGTATTGATGGTTTTGAAGTTTATTGTAGTTATCATAATAGTGAGGATATTGCTTTTTATAAAAAGGTAGTTAATGATAGAGAATTATTGATGAGTTGTGGAAGTGATTATCATGGTATTACCAAACCTAATATTTATCTAGGGGAAACAAATTGTGATATAGATGGTAAATTAATTGTGGAAAGGATATTAGCTAAGTTATATGAAAAAGATTTATGAGCGCTTCATATTTAAAGTAATTATTGTTTTGATATGTGTACTTATAGGCTTGTATTTTGGTTTAAATAGCTTTGTTAAAAATAATCAAAAAGAAGAGGTTGGAGTTACAACAAAACCAGTTAAAATTCAACAAGTAGAAAGATATAGTTTAGATCTTTTTATGGTTGGTGATGCTTTGTTACATGGAGCAGTTAATTATGCAGCCCAAACAAGTGAAGGATATGATTATAGTGGAATGATAGATAGCCTTAAGCCTATATTGAGCGGTTATGATTTAAAATATTATAATCAAGAGACTATATTGGGAGGTGACTATCTAGGAATTAGTAGTTATCCACGTTTTAATACTCCTCAAGCATTTGGGGATTATATGGTTGATGATTTAGGATTTAATATGGTTTCTTTGGCTAACAATCATGCTTTAGATATGAATGAAGAAGGTATATTAAATAGCTTGCAATATTGGAAACAAAAAGATGTTTATATAGCTGGATGTAATGAATCTTTTGAACAACAACAGACAATTAATATTTATGAGCTAAATAATATTAGTTTTGCTTTTTTAAGCTATACCTATGGAACTAATGGATTGATTGCTCCTGAAGGTAAGGAATATTTAGTAAATGTCTATAATGAAGATATGTTACAAAATGATATTAGCAAAGCAAATGAATTAGCAGATGTGGTGATAGTAAGTATGCATTGGGGAACTGAATATCAACATGAGCCTTCCCAAGAACAACAGCATCTAGCTAAATTGATTGCGGATAGTGGAGCGGATATCATCATTGGGTCACATCCTCATGTGATTCAACCTGTTACTTGGATTGATGATACGATTGTTTATTATTCATTAGGTAATTTGATTAGTGCTCAAGATTCTTTGCCTTCATTGATTGGTATGATGGGTAGCTTAAAAATTACCAAAAGTGTTATAGATGGTGAGGTAGATATAGAAATAAGCCAGCCTAAAGCTGACTTATTATATACATACTATAATAATGATTATACGACATTTAAGGTATATACCTTTGATGAATTAAATGATGATATTTTAAATAATTATGAGCAAGTTTATCAAGAATATAGTGCAATAATTCAACAAATGGATGATTCAATAATCATTGGTGGTATTAAATAATTATATTCTTTTAAT
>CASEWY010000058.1 GCA_949291625.1 uncultured Bacillota bacterium | reverse complement strand
AATTCTTCTTTATTTGCGATAGCTTCAAGAACTAATCTGAATTTTACTTTATTTTCAGCATCAGTAGCGAATTGTTCTTTAACAACATCAATACTTTGATTAGTCATTTTTAAGAATTGGTCTAAGCTCATTCCTTGTTGTTGTAAACGCATAGCAAAATCATTAATCAAACTATTTGTTTCATCATCAATCATAACTTGAGGAATATCTACTTTAACCCCATCTACTACTTTAGTCATCAATTCATTTACTGCTTTATCTTGAGCAGTACGTGTTTTATCATCATTGATATTATTCTTGATATGTTCTTTTAATTGTTCAATAGTTTCAACACCTTGAGCATTAACATCCTTAGCAAATTCATCATCTAATTCAGGTAATACTTTAGTTTTAACTTCATGAACTTTTACTTTGAATACAACTGGAGCCCCTGCCAATTCTTCAACATGATAATCTTCAGGGAAAGTAACATTAACTTCTTTTTCATCTTCAGCTTTTGTACCAATTAATTGATCTTCAAAGCCAGGAATAAAGCTATTAGAACCTAATACTAGATTATATTTTTCAGCTTTACCACCTTCAAAAGCTACACCATCTTTAAACCCTTCGAAATCAATAGTTACAGTATCACCATTTTCTGCTGTATCTTTAACTTGCATTTCTGCATATCTTTCTTGTAAACGTTTAAGCTCAGCATCAATTTCTTCTTCACTAACTTCAACATTTTCTACATTCAATGGTAATCCCTTATATTCACCTAATTCAACTTCAGGTTTTACCGTAATTTCAAAAGTAACAGTTGCTTTTTTCTCTGTTAATTCATCAATATTTTTTAATTCAGGTCTAGCAACTAGTTCTAAATTATGTTCTTTAATACCTTCTTGAAGCATTTCATTCGCAACACTTTCAACTGCTTCAATTAAAATATTTTGTTTAGATATATGTTTTTCAACTAATTTAGTTGGAGCTTGTCCTTTTCTAAATCCAGCAATTTCTACATTTTTTGCTAATTTATTAAAAGCTTTTTCTTGTGCTTTTTTCCAAGCTTCTTTTTCAATAGATACTTGTAATTCTCCAACAGAATTTTCTTTTAATTTCCAATTTGACATTTAATTTTTCTCCTTTTTTACATGCTATAATATTATAACAAATCTTATAAATAATTCAAAACATTTACATTATATATATTCTATTTTTTCGACAATTTCCCTATAAATGTTTAAATCATCCATCAATATACAAACTTGATGAATAATAGATAAGCCCAACTCCCTACTTTCTTCAATCTCAAAGCTTAATGGTAAAGCTATAAAAAACTTTTCTACTAATAACTGTTGAGCCATTTTTAAAAGACTAGGATAACTCATTAATAATTCATTTAAAATATTTAGAGTTTCTTTAAAACATGGATTTTCAAATGGTCGATCTAAAGCTGAAGGAATAAATTCATACATCAAACCATCTTTAGAAATTTTTATTGATTCATTAATATTTTGTTCAATCATTATATCAATAAGAACACCTTTTAATGCATCATCTTCACTTTTATTCATAAAAGGTATGATGATATCTAAGTAATTTCGAATATTAAGTTTACTTAATTGATATATTGCCATCAAAGCTTGATCTTTAGAACCATTTAAATGTTCTTCTAATAAATTTAAATCATAATAATGATTAGAAGGTATTTCCGTTTGACATAATTTTCTAAAATCATTCAATTTTTGTTCGATATCCATTGGAACATAGGGCATTTTAAGTTCATCATCAATCATTTTTTGTGCATCAATAAATTTTTGATTATTAATTAATGATTCTATGGTCATCAACAATTCATCATAATATCCCATTTTCTTGACCTCATAATACAAAAAAACCATCATCATACGACAATGGATATTTTCAAATGGCGTCCACGAAGGGATTCGAACCCCTGACCGTACGCTTAGAAGGCGTATGCTCTATCCAACTGAGCTACGTGGACAACGCTTAATTATATTAACAAAAAATTAATAGTTTGGCAAGAACTTTATTTTATAAATTGATTCTTTGACAATCTAATTTATTTTTATCAATATTAATTAATGCATAACAGCCCGGAGTAAAATCGCGACATCTTATTATGCTACCAGGATTAATCATTCTAATATCTTCTACAACTTCATCATTAAATATATGAGTATGTCCATAAAAACAAACATTACATTCTTTACTTTTAGCAAAATTAGCCAAAACACTTAAATCTTTATATATGATATGACGATGCCCATGAATTATCAAAGCGCGAAAATTTTCATTTAAATCTAAGATAATATATTCTGGATAATCATAAAAATGGTCATTATTCCCTTTAACAACATAATAATTACTCAAATATATTTCAGGTAATTCGCTATCCCCGCAATGTAAAAAATATTTAGCATCAGGATATAATTGAAGCAATCTATCCATTGGTTCTTTAAATCCATGATTATCACTAGTAACTATAATTTGCATATTCATTCTTCACTTCCTATTTAATTATACAACAAAAATATATCTATGCTATAATAATCATGGTGATAATTATGAATATTAAACATATATCTTATTACATATTTTTTATTAGCTTATTAATTGTAGGTTTTTTTCTTATAAAATTATTATTATCCACAAATAAGCTTTTAGATAGTCTTTCTAAACAAAAAAACACTATTGATCTTATTGATAATAAAACTAAACATATTCAATATAATTATCAACTTTTACATAATAGTTATCAAAATACCAAGAAAAAAATATATCAATTAGTACCTTTATTAGTAGTATATCTAATATTTAGAAGACATTATAAAAATTCTAATGAAAAAGGCATTACTCGCATAAAACAAGCAGTTTCTGAAACAACAAAAGAATCAATTAGAATTAATATGATAAAAATGTAAAACCACGTGCAAAATGGCCGGGGTTCATAAGAAAGTAATATTACTTTTTGCAGGGACGGCATGGCTTCGGTCATGCCGTCCTTTGTTTTATCCGGTTCCTATTCTGAACAGAGTTGATCGATCGCTTTCTTGTCTGGCATAAAATGACCTCCTTTTGTGAAAATGGGGACAAAAAAGGCCGTCAACTTTTCGTATGGCACGACAAGTCAACGGTCAGTTTTTCAAAAGTTGTTGGCGACGAATAGCATTTCATGATGTTTTCGGACGGCGAGTCCACAGGGAATAGCCGCATAAGCGGCACAAGGGGGTGTAGCTACCTTGTCGGAACGAAGCGACAGAACATTCTCGGTCTGCTGTTTTTCCTGCTGACAGAGAATGAAGTGGCCCAGGACACACGAACACTTCCGACCGGAGAGTATAGAAGTGCGCCCTTAGAGTTCTAATGAGGCATTGTTATTTGTGCGCCTCTATGAATTATACTTCGCTCCAGATGAGTTTACATCCTCCATCAGCTTTTACAAACTTCGTAACAACTCGTAAATTTGTTTTCTTCTCTGTAGAAATAAACGCACATGGTTGTTCGTTATTTAATTTCGCAATTAATTTTTTCTTTATCCCATAAATTTCAACAGAAACCGAGCCTTTGGTTGTACTTGATGAAAAAACGAATTGATATCTTTTCGATTGCGAAAGCCGAATAATTCTTTTAATGCTTCCATTGCAAGATGAGAATTTTTCTTCTATGCAATTTCTTCTTTTTCCCCATCGTGGAGAACTCATATAAAACAAGGCTGATTTTGTATTAACAACTCCAAAACCATTTCGATAAAGGATGTAAAATAAACAAACTCCCAGTATTGCTGTCGCGATAACAATTAACATTTCTCTCAAAATTACACCCCTTTTTCTAATTCTACCATAAGAGTGTAAATCAATCTACTTTCAAAAGATGAAATCGCCCAAACAGTTTTTATCTGTTCAGGCTGTCTCCCTTAAACATAAATTAGTTTAGTCTTGATGATTTCCTCTGCCCGGCTGCGAGTGGAGTTCATGGACTGCACCTAATTAAAAATACACCACACCCGGTTCAAACGCCGAATGTGGTGCATATGGTCAGACACTTCTGCCTGGCAGATACCATAAGTGTAATTTTGAATGAATTACTTTTTTACGAGCACCCTCCTAAACACGTGGTATTTTTTTAAATTATGAATTAGCTAATGCCTGCTTAAGTGTTAAGCTATTATCATGCATATATGTAGCTAATGTAACACCAACATAGCGGAAATGATATAATTTTGCACTCTTTTTAGTATCAGGAAAACTTTGATCATTATAAGTTTGTACAAAACCATATTTATAAGCATTATCTATCAACCATTGATATTGTTCACTCTTATTAAAACTTGCAGAATCTAAACCATTTAAGGTTATATCAATTGCTAAACCTAATTGATGTTCATCATGACCTGGATAATTTAATATACCACTAATATCTGGATTGTTTTTTTGCGCTTCATCATAAATAGCTTTTTGAATATCGTAGCTCACATAACCTCTCATAACTTTGATACCTCCACACTTAGTATCATTATAATTTTCATTGGTTTGTATAGCTGCACACATCTGATATAAAGCTTGAGCACAAGATGCTTCTAATTCTAGTTCATCTTGAGTTTCAATTAACTCATTATCAATAGTAACTAAATTAGTAGGAACTCTTATACCTACCGTATATGTATCATCTAGATAAGCATCTATGCTTTTAGCATTTTCTACTAATATACTATTTGGATTATAAGAATCTTG
>CASEWY010000057.1 GCA_949291625.1 uncultured Bacillota bacterium | reverse complement strand
AATAATACAACTTTAGGCTGGCTTAAAGAGGATATATCTCCGCAGGATAAAGCAGTTTTAGCAGATTTATTAGAAGTTAAAGTTGATGATAATGAGGCTTTATTAGATGAATTGGTAAAATTAGCATATGCTAGTGCTTCTAAGATGGCGATATTGCCAATGCAAGATGTTTTGAAATTGGATAGTAATGCTAGAATGAATTTACCTGGTACAGTAGGAACAAACTGGGGTTGGCGTATGCAAAAAGATGCATTGACAGACGAAAAAGCAATGTATTTGTGTTCCTTAGTAGAAAAATATAGTAGATAAATAAAAAGGACTCTGCAATAAATGTAGAGTCCTTTTAGATTTTAGCGAAAAGTAATTCGGCAAAGAGAATATTATCATGGTATAATAATTTAAGTGTATTTAGTTAAATTTATTTTAAGATAGGTGAATATTTTAATGAAAATAGAGAAAAAAATATTGTGGGCGATATCATTAAGTGCATTATCTTTATGTACATATAATCAGCCAGTATTAGCTTCAGATACTGATGTTGAAATCTTAAATTATGTTGAAGACCAACGTCGTGAAGCTAGAGATAAAGAAAAAAATAGAGCTATTAATGAATTTAAAGCAGAATTAGATGCTCAATATGAAAAAGAAGGCATTGTTATACAAAATCCTCAAGAAGCACCAATTATTTTTGAGGGCAATGATATTATGTATGATTCAGTAACAGGTGAAGTATATGGTAAGGGCAATGTAAAAATCACGCAGAATTATTCACGCATGACTACTGAAGATGCAAATGGTAATTTAAATACAGGTGATGTGGATATTCCTGTTCATGCTCATGTTATGCAGGTAGCTAACCCAACACTTGATATCAACAGTGAGAAAACAAAATATAATTATAATGAAAAAACTGGTGTAATGAATAATGTAAAAGGTCGTGTAGATAATAGATATATTTCAGGGGAACAAGTAGAATTTTATCCTGATTACTATATAATTTACAATGGCACTATGACACGTTGTCCTGCAAAAAAACCAGATTACTGTTTGACTGCTGAGAAAATTGAAATTTATCCTGATGATCATATGGTAGCATATAATGCGAAATTTTTAATCAAAGGTCAAGTTATTTATCAAACAGATGAATATAGTACTAAAATAGGTACTAATAGCGATGGAAAACATCAATGGATACCACTGCGTATTCGTATAAATGATGATGATGGTTTATCTATCGGTTATAAATTAGATGCACCATTGATGGATAATGTAAAAGCTTATGCTGATTTAAAATATACTACTAAGCATGATATGAGAAATATTTATGGTGTAGCTTGGAATAATGCAGGTAGTACTTTTAAAGTAGAAAATGGTAAATATGAAGATGATGATGATCGTTGGTTAGAAAAGAATATAGCATATATATATAATTATGGCAGTAGAATAGGTGATACACCACTTAGTTTTAATTTCTATAATGAATATGGTTTATGGGAAGAAAATAATATTAAAAGTTGGCATCGTGAACATAATTTATCTCTCCATCATGATCCTATAAATTTAGATACAGAAGGTAAATTTAGATTATTTCCAAGCATAGGTTATCGCTTAGTTTATGAAGATTATGATGATAGCAATTATAATAGTTTATATTATGATGTGACTTTACTTGGTGAATTAACTGATAGATTAGTAGCTTATACAGGATATCATTATTCAAGAGTTAGTGCAGAAAATACTTTATTCCAGTATGGATTGGAAGATTATTCCAAAAAAGTATCCGCAGGTCTAAGTTATACTATAGATGATAAAAATCGCTTTGTTGTAGCAACAGGATATGATGCTTCAGATCAGCTTCGTTTAAGAGACTTAGATTATTATTGGTATCATGATTGGCATTGTGTAGAAACTGAATTAAAATATGAACAGAAAAAAGATAAATGGAGTTTACATTTTAATTTCTTGAATTTCTAATATATAGAGAAAAAAGGTGAATTTATGAAGCCGGAATTGATTGATTTTGTAGAAAAATTTAAGGGAAAACGTATTTTAATTATTGGTGATATGATTGCTGATATATATTTAAAAGGTGATATTTCTCGTATTTCTCGTGAAGCGCCAGTTTTAGTATTGATAGAGTCAGAAGAAAAAACAGTGGCTGGCGGTGCTGCTAATGTAGTTAATAATGTAGCTACATTGGG
>CASEWY010000056.1 GCA_949291625.1 uncultured Bacillota bacterium | reverse complement strand
CAATTCCTCCCAACGAGGCAAGGTAAAATTCATTGCCAAATCACACCATTTTTCTATCTCTTTAGTCATAATCTTACCTCCAGAAATTTAATATTAATAAAAGACTCATAATTAATTATTGAGTCTTTTATAAATTACATATGATAATTTTTTAAGATATTAGAAATTGCATTAGAAACATCATTAATCTTTTTTAAATCAGTTTCATTATTTTTACATATAGAAGAAGCCTTAGATATCCACTTCTCCAAATATTTAATTTCTTCTTCACTAGCTTGCGAAATATCAATTTTATTTAAATGATTTAATTGCTCTTTCAAAATGTTAATTTTAGAAATAGCTTCTCTTTCATTCCTCAAGGTACGAATCAGACGTTT
This sequence comes from uncultured Bacillota bacterium, assembly GCA_949291625.1. Taxonomy (GTDB): domain Bacteria; phylum Bacillota_I; class Bacilli_A; order Erysipelotrichales; family Erysipelotrichaceae; genus JALEVB01. The sequence goes on along the minus strand of CASEWY010000056.1, from coordinate 8,246 downwards.
TAATTTCCACTCTCGATTAACAGGTGTCACAGATGCAATAATTCCATCAAACTTAATCAAACCACCAGTCTGACTAAAAAGCTTTTTAATATCCTCTGGCGTTAAGTCATTGCAAATAATTACAGGCTCATCCACAATTTTAATATATTTGCGATCTCCTAAGCGTAAAATAGATTTAATTTTACTATTAACATCATACGCACAAATAATACTTATACCATATCCATTAAGTTTTTTAGCCATCAATAAATAATCATCTAATGCGAATCCATACAATATTATACGTAACATAATTATATTTTCCTTTTCACGTTTTATTATATATATTGTATAACATTTTACAAAAATATAAAATGTTTTTCTTAATAATATAACAATATGTTACAATATTTTTACAAAATGGCGCACCTAACAGGGCTCGAACCTGCAATCTTCTGAATCGGAATCAGATGCGTTATCCAATTACGCTATAGGCGCATGTCATAATTATACAATAAGGAGTCATAAAATGGAAAATATAAAATTAGTTATTTGTGATATCGATAATACTATATTACCTGCAGGGAAGGATGATATTTCAAATAAATTGCAAGATGCTTTTAAAATACTAAAATCTAAACAAATAAAACTTCTAATTGCCACAGGAAGACATTATAATTTTATTCCTAAAAAATTATTAAGCCACTTAGATAATGATTATATCGTAACTATCAATGGTGCTTGTTTAAATACTAGTAACGGTGAAATAGTCAGTTATTCTACATTAAAACTTGAAGATCTTAATGCTATTATTAACTTATGTGAAACTTATGATATTGGTTTAGGTTTGAAATTTAAAAATAACATTGTAACTTATCACAATCATCAAAAATTTATCGATGGCTATATTAAAAATCCTATTTATAAATCTTTAATAATTGATGATTGCAAAAACAAACAATATCATTTATATAACGATTTACCTTTAGGCATTTTCTTAATTGGCAATCCTACATTAATATATAGTTGGCAAGCAAAATTACCTAATTTAGTTATTGCGCAAAGCACTGATATAGGTTTTGATGTTTTTGATAAAAATATTACCAAAGCTTATGGTATTGAAAAATATTTGAAAATTAATAATCTATCTTGGAACGATTGCATAAGTTTTGGTGATGCTGAAAATGATATCGAAATGCTAAAAAAAGCAAAACTTTCTGTAACTTTTAATAATGTAAAACCACAAGTAAAAAAAGTCGCTAATTATATTAGCGATTCTTGTGAAAATGACGGCGTATATAATGCCTTAGTCCATTTTAAAATAATTTAAATCTTCATAAACATCATCGCTTATACTAAGCATGGTGTTTTTTATTATATCCTCGAAAGTAAGTTTATAAGCATATAGCCCCATATATTTAAAGTTTTTATCTTTTGTTCCATAAATAATATCATTAACGATAGGAAAACCTAATGATGCCAAATGTACTCTAATTTGATGCGTTCTTCCTGTAAATAATTCGCAATGAACCAAACTATAGCCATTATGATATTTAAGCAAGTTAAATTTTGTTTTTGCCATTTTTCCCGTTTTACTAATACGATATTTATTATTAACATGACGATCTTTGCCTATTTTATTTTCAACAAGACAATTCTTCATTTTACCTTTTACTATAGCTAAATATTCACGTTTAATTTTTTTGTTTGCTAATTGCTCATTATAATATGGGCCAAAAAAGTCTAATTTACTAAAAAATACTAAACCTTGTGTTTCTTTATCTAAGCGATGAATATAACGAATATGTCTATTATAACCTTTTAAAGTATAATAAGTTGCAACATCATTTACTAATGCTTGATTACTTGAATCATCATGAATGATTTGACTTGCTTTTTTCTTTACAATCAAAACCAAATCATCTTCATAAACAATATTGCACATATTACCACTTGGAATAAAATCTATCGCATAACTAACATCAATAGTAATAATATCATTTATTTGTAATTGATAATTTAAATTATTAACTAATATTCCATTGACCTTTGCTCTACCATTTAATATTTGATTAATTAAACTTTTGCCTAATTTATAACTATTAAAAAAAGATGCAAAATCTTGCACTCTATCATTAACAATAAATAATACATCTTTTTTTAAATATATCTTTTTCATTATCTTTTTCCTTCTTTAGTTAATAAGACTATTGATTCTAAATGATTACTATGACAAAACATATCAAATAAAAACATTTCATTACATTTATAACCCATTTGTTTAAACCGTTCAATATCTCTTAATTGCGTATCAGGATTACATGAAATATATACAATTTTCTTAATTTTTAATTTATTAACCGCTTGTACAAAGTTATAGGTGCTGCCATCACGTGTAGGATCCATTATTAACGCATCAATTTTTACATTGTTTTTTGCGCACATTATCATAAATTTTGTTGCATCTTCATGATAAAAACGAATATTTTTTATGTTATTAATTTTTGCATTCTCTATAGCATCACCAACTGCTTGTCTATTAAGCTCCACTCCAATAACTTTACCAGCATATTGACTAGCACAAATTCCAATAGTACCTGTTCCACAATAAGCATCTAAAACTATTTCATTATTTTTTAAATTCAATAATGCTATAGCCTTTCTATATAAATTTTCTGCTTGCAATACATTTATTTGAAAAAAAGAACGCGAACTAATTCTAAATGTTTTACCATCAAGTTTATCTTCAATATATCCTTTTCCAAATAATACTCTTTCTTCGCCTTCTAGAACAATACTAGTAGAACGTTTATTAACATTTTGAACTATCGTAGTAATCATAGGATGAGCTTGGCGCAATTCTTTTACAAAATTATTACGTCCAGGGAACAATGAAGAACTAACAACCAAAACAACCATATATTGTTTGGTATAATAGCTTTTTCTAATCATAACATGACGAAATAAGCCAACTCTTCTATCTTCATCATAAATGGTTAAATGATATTTCATAATTAATTTACATATTGTTTTTACAATACTATCACTAATTTCATCATGTAATAAGCATGAATTATAACCAACAATTCGATGGCTATCTTCTTCATACAACCCAGCAATCACTTTGTTATTAATCATCTTAAATCCTAAAATAATTTTATTGCGATAATGATAAATTTGTGGACTAGCAACTACATCATGTAATTTCATTTTGGTTTTTTTAGCTAGCTTTGCTTTTTTATAAGCCAATTGGTATTCATAATTCATATGTAAAAGAGCACAACCACCACACTTATCATATATGTTACATTTAATATCACTACGATTAGCATTAGCAATTAAAACTCTCTCAATTTTAGCCTCAATACCCTTTTTAGTAATTTTAATAACTTTAACCAATAATTTTTCTTCTGGCAAAGCATTAATAACTTTTATTTTTTCTCTCTTATAAAAACATTCACCTTGTGAATTAGTACTAACTTCAATAATATCATTAATTTTTAACATTTAATTTCCTCAAAAATGGTTCTAATATTTCTTTACTATCAATGCTTAAGCCAAATTCTCCCATTTTAATTTGGGGCTTATTTTTACCATGAAAATCACTACCACCACTAATTAACAAATTATTTTTCCTACAATATTCTAAATAATACATATTTTGTTGATGATTATGATAATTACTAAAACATTCTATACCATCTATCTTGGCATCTACTGCCGCCTTTAATAAACTATCCTGATGATAAAAAGTATTAAATGGATGAGCTAAAATTGCTATTCCTCCTAAATCATGGATAAGCGATACTGTCCAAGCAAAATCAGGATATGCTACTTTGACAAATAAATCTGTGCCATAGGTACATTTATCCCAAAAGAAGTTAACAGCACTCATATCACTTCTACTTCCACCCTTACGATATGGTTGTAGCTCTTCTATATCATTTGCTTTAGGATCATTAAGTAAATCATCAACTATATTAAAGAAAGGATTTTTACCATTAGCTTCCTTAATACACTTCTCTAAATTAACTTTTATTCCATATTTTGCATATAACTTTTCTACACGTAATTTTAAAGCATCATTCATCAAATCATTAATATTTTGTGATAGACCATCCAAATAAGGATGATGATAGTTAATACCATAACCCAATAGATGAACATCATGCTCCAATAAACAAGTATCAAATTCAATAGCCGGTATAACAATCATTCCCTCTTCTTTACCTTTAACTATCATTTCATCTATACCTTTATTCTCATTATGATCAGTTAAAGCTAAATATTTAAGTTCTTTTTCTTTAGCCATTGTTATTAATTCATCAATTGTCAATTCACCATCTTGACTATAGATAGAATGCATATGAAAATCAAATTTTATATCCATTTTTATATTCCTTCTTTTCGCAATAACAAACTAATTGATTCCACATGAGGAGTTTGAGCAAACATATCATATGGTATTATTTTTTTTACTTTATAAAACTGTTTTAACTCATTAATATTCTTACCTAAAGTACTAGGATTACAAGAAACATAAATAATCTTCTTAGGTAATTTTTGTTTAATTGTTTTAATCATTTTATCATCCAAACCTGTACGTGGAGGATCCACTAATAAACAATCAATAGTTTCATCTATCTTCTTTAATTCTAAAGCTGCATCATTAACAATAAAATTAATATTATTTATATTATTTTTATGCGCATTATCTTTAGCATTAACAATAGCATTTTTAACATTCTCAATTGCAATTATTTTTTTGCATTTTTTCGCTGCCATCAAGCTCATTGCCCCAATACCACAATAAGCTTCAACCATTAAATCACAATTATCTATCATATTAATAACTTCATGATAAATATTTATAGCTTGATTAATATTTAACTGAAAAAAAGAATTAGGTAATAATCTTAAAGAGATATCATCAATTTTAAAATGCAAATATTTTTGTTTCGCCAAATGAACAAAATTATTGCTCATAATTTCCAAATTATTTTTTACAACATTAATATTTTGATAAATACTAACTATTTTATCATTTTTCGCAAGATCTTCAGTAATCTTAGAATCAATTTTTTGTTTACCTGTAACTAGTGTAACTTGATAACATCCATCAAAACCACGTATAACTAAATAACGATAGCCTTTTCCTATTTTTTCATTATAATCACGACAATTATGATTATTTAAAATATTCATTACATATTTACGAACTTCTTCTAATCCTTTTTCATGAATCAAACAATTATTCATATAAACCAAGTGATTAGAACCTGTTTGATACATTCCACTATATAAATGACCTTTTATCATTTTTAAAGGAAGCTTAAGTTGATTGCGATAATATAGTTTTTGTGTTGGTATGGTTGGTTTTACAATTGATGGATCTAAGGCTGCATATTTAGCTATAGCTTCTTTTAGCATTTGTTGTTTATAAGCTAATTGCTTATCATATTGATAATTCATCAAGCTACAAACTTTACAACGTTCATATATTTCACAAACTGGATTTTTACGATATTTACTTTTAACTAAAACCTTCTTAAGTTTAGCTTTACAATATTTTCCATAATCTTCTATTATATCTACTAAAACTTCTTCATCTAGTAAAGCTCCATCAACAAAAACTATCTTATCCTTTAGATAGCCAATGCCTTCACCATTAATTCCCATTTTTATGATTTTTAATTTTTGCATAACTTTTTCCTTTAATTTAAAAATACTAAATTTGTATCACTTATAAAACTATCAACGCTATAAATTATATAGATATCATCATCTTCTTCAATCATTTCTTTTAAATCTTGTCTAAAATAACGTAAATCAATCATTTCAATTTCTTCATATTCACTAATTAAATATGGTATCAAAATATGAGCATAGGAATCTTTTATAATAAATGCTTTTTTCCCATTATTTAATGAAGTATTAATTTTTACATATGCATGATTGCCACCTTCATAATATGTATATTTATCTTTTTCATTTAAAGCTTCATTAACATATATTGAATCATATATCTTTTCTTCTTGATCAATTTGCATCTCAACTTTAATTGCTTCATCAGGTGCAATATGATAAATTTCATCACCTTCATACCAAAAAGTTCCAGCTCTAGATAATAAAGTACCTTTAAAATCATCCGCAACCAATTGATAATTAAAACTATTAGGCTCTTTATTTAAAACTTGATCACAAATAGCCTCATATCCAATTCTAGCACCTTTTTCATTCCAATGATGATCTGTTCTAAAATACATACCATCTTCTTTAAGCAAATTATCAACTGCATTAATATTATTTGCCTCAACATTAGTATATGCTTGTTCAATAATAGCCAATTGATCATAATTATAACTAAAACTAGGTAACAAATCCTTATTAATTAAAGCAGCACTAGGCACTAACATAAAATTAACATTAGCATAATTCTTAGCAAAGTTATTAACATATTTAATATTATTAGCAACCAATGCTTCATTATATGATAATGTTTGACTAATTAAATTTTGATCTTTAGCATAATATACCTCATTATTAGCTATATTAAAAGTAGCTTGCTGATATAATGACTTTAACATTATCCACTGATCACGAAAAACAAATTGATCATTAAAATAAGTATCAAACTCTTCATCAAAATCATTATTAAAAATATTATCTATGCTAATTTCGGGCATATTAGCCAAATAACGATTTTCATTTGGTGAAAATTCTCGATCAGATGTAAAAATATTGACTATCGCAAAGCCAAAGATAAATATTAAAAATAAAATAATAGTTAAATATTGAATTTTTCTTTTCATAAATTAAAACCTAAAATATAAAAATGGATTATATGTTGCATCACATATAAAAGCTACACATAAAAACATTATAACAATCACCCATACTGGCGCCAATACTTCTAAATTACGATTATGCTTTAAAGGATTTAAAGATGTATAGATAATTGGCGTACTAGCTAAAGCGCATATTATCAATAAGAAAATATTATTACGTAAATAATACATGAATAAGTCATTGATAAATACCTGTTGGCCAAACATTATTTTAAGGTATTCTACAATACTAGATATATCAGTAAAAGCAAATAATACCCATCCAATTAAAATAAAAAATAAAGCATAACCATGTCTTATAAAACTAGGACATTTTGTTAATATTTTTAAACCAATTATCTTTTCAAATATTAAAATTAAACCATAAAATAAGCCCCATAAAACAAAATTCCAATTAGCCCCATGCCAAAAGCCTGTAAGAATCCAAACAATAAGCAAATTGCAACATGTTTTAAACATTCCATGCCTACTTCCCCCAAGAGGAATATAAACATAATCCTTAAACCATGTACTAAGGGAAATATGCCATCTACGCCAGAAATCCGTAATACTACTAGCAATATATGGATAATTAAAATTCTCTAAAAAGTCAAACCCAAACATTTTACCCAAACCAATTGCCATATCACTATATCCACTAAAATCAAAATAAATTTGGAAAGCATAAGCAATTATTCCCAACCAAGCTAAAGCAACAGACATTTGATTTTGTGAGGTAGCACTAATAGCTTCCCATAATACTCCTGCATTATTAGCTAACAAAACCTTTTTAGCTAAACCATTAACAAAACGAATAATACCTTCGTAAAATTGATCAGCACTCTCTATACGACTTTCCAATTGTTTAGCAATATCTTTATAACGAACAATAGGTCCTGCAATTAATTGTGGAAAGCAAGTTACATAACACATAAAATTAACCAAACTCTTTTGTTCATCCGCTTGATTGCGATAAATATCAATTGGATAAGACATTGCTTGGAAGGTATAGAAGGAAATACCTACTGGAAGAGGTATATTTAATGGCTTTAATATATCAATTCCTAAACTATTAACTATACTTACAAAAAAGTCATAATACTTAAAAAAGCCTAATAATCCTAAATTAAAAACTACTAGCAAAACTAATATTTTTTTAGCATCATCCTTTCTAGATGCAATTAAATGACCAAAATAATAATTTACAATACAACTAATAACCATTAATACAATATATTTTGGTTCAGACCATCCATAAAAGAATAAGCTAACAATTAATAAAATGAAATTACGATATTTTATTGGCGCAATTTTCATAATAAATAATGTTATGGGAAAATAAACAAATAAAAAAACTAAACTACTAAAAACCATATATCACTTACCTAAAGGCTTTGTCAAGAAAAGTGTGTAAATAAATTATAAATTTGTTTAAAGATT
>CASEWY010000055.1 GCA_949291625.1 uncultured Bacillota bacterium | reverse complement strand
ACTGCAACTCTGTGATCACCGGTTCAAATCCGGTAGGAACCTCCATATTTGGAGATATGGCGGAATAGGCAGACGCATCGGACTTAAAATCCGGTGGTAGAAATACCGTATGGGTTCAAGTCCCATTATCTCCACCATTTTAAAAATTAAACCTCTTAATGAGGTTTTTTTATTGTCTTTTTTATTTCTTATATTATAATTATTTAACGTGGAGGACAAAATGAGAATTGGTATTGGAAACGATCACAGTGCAGTAGAATTAAAAAATGCAATTAAAGATTATTTAACTCAACAAGGTTATGAGGTAATCAACTATGGTACAGATAGTAGCGAAGCATATGATTATCCTTTAGCTGGTGAAGCAGTAGCAAATGCTATTAATAATCATGAAGTTGATTGTGGTATCTGTATTTGTGGCACAGGAATTGGTATTAGCATTGCAGCAAATAAAGTTAAAAATATTCGTGCTGCAGTATGTAGTGAACCAGTGAGTGCAAAACTTGCTAAGGAACACAACAATGCTCAAATTATTTGCTTTGGCGCAAGAATCGTTGGGCTAAATATGGCAAAAGCCATTGTTGATGCTTGGCTTAATGCGACCTTCCAAGAAGATCGTCATATTAAGCGTTTAGCTTTAATTAAAGAAATTGAAGATAAGCAATAATAAAAAACCGCTCAAGCGGTTTTTTATTATGAATTCTTAACTTTTATCCAAAGGTCAGTCAATTCCTTTTTCAATACTTCGTTATGTTTAAATACTTCATCCTTTTCAAAGTTAGTACGAGGAATATAAGCACTTGGATCATATTCTTGAGATAACTCATCCATTACTTCAGCATTTGCAGAAGTATATCCAACTGTATATGAATTATCATAAGCAGCTTCATATGTAAGCATATAATTAATAAATTCATTTGCTAAACCTGGACATTTAGCATTTGATGGAATAACCATGGCATCTGACCAAACATTAGTACCACTATTAGGAGTAAAATAAGCCATATCTTCATTTACACTTAAAACATAAGCTGCATCACCACTATACATAATAGCGATATCTTTTTCTCCATTTGCCATTGCATCGATAACTTCATCAGTAACAAAGGCAGGATCTACGGCTTCATTTACATCCAACAACCATTGATATGCTTCTTGAATTTCATTTTCATCTTCCGTATTCATTGAATATCCTAATGCTTTAAATGCCATCATAAAGCTATCTCTTTCTGAATCATATAAGTATACTCTACCCTTATATTGTTCATCCAATAAGATATTATATCCTTCTTCTTCAATTTGTTCTTGAGAAACATTATTCTTATTATAAACAATACCTACAGTTCCCCAGAAATAAGGTACTGAATATGTATTATCAGGATCATATGGAAGATTTTTAACCCCATCGGCTAAATTATCTAAATTAGTGATAATATTTTTATCAAGTGGTTGTAATAAATCTTCTTCAATTAATCGTTCAATCATATAATCACTAGGAACTAAGATATCATAAGCACTTCCTCCTAGTAATTTAGTATACATTGCTTCATTTGAATCAAATAAGGAATAATTTACTTTAGCATTATACATTTGTTCAAAATTACTAATTGTATCTTCGCCAATATATTCACCCCAGTTATAAACATTCAATACATTGCAGCCATATACTTCTTGAGCATCCATAACTTGCTCAACATCATTAGATGAACCACAGCCACTTAGGCCAATTAGTAGTAAACTAGATAAGATTACTTTCCATAATTTTTTCATTTTTTTTCTTTCCTCTTCTTTCTTTTATAATTGGAATTACATTAACTAAAACTAATACAATCGTAATTACTAAAACGATAATTGTAGATAATGCATTGATGGTAGGATTAATTCTTTTAACATTAGAATATACATAAATTGAAATATTATTAATTCCTGGACCTGTAGTAAACAATGATATAACAAAATCATCAAATGACATTGTAAAAGCTACTAGAGCTCCTGCTACAATTCCTGGTTTAATCTGAGGAATAATAACTTTAACTAAAGCTTGTAAAGGTGTACAACCTAAATCTAAGGCAGCTTCAGCTAAATTATTATCTAATTGTCTTAATTTAGGCATAACACTTAATATTACATAAGGAATACAGAAAGCAATATGCGCTAATAATAAAGTTACAAATCCAAGTTCAATATTTAATGAAGTAAAAAATAACATAAAACCAATTGCCGTAACAATTTCCGGATTTAGCATTGGTAAGTTATTAACTTGTTCAATTGATTCTCTAATCAATTTTCTTGATTTACTCATACCAATAGCAGTAATCGTTCCTACTATTGTTGAAACAATTGTTGCGATAACCGCAATTATTATCGTGTAATAAATAGATTCCATAATGGTTCTATTTGAAAACATCTTTTCATACCATTCTAAGGAGAAACCGGTAAAATGACTCAATGACTTAGAATCATTAAAGCTAAAAATACAAACATAAGCTATTGGCGCATAAAAGAATAATAAGACTAATATTAAATAAATTTTAGATAGCCAATTCTTCTTCATTAGCGTACCTCCTTAGATTGTCGATCTAATTTTTTAGTAATATACATCGATATCAAGATGATAATCGCCATAATCAAAGATATAGCACTACCAAAGTTCCAATCGCCAGTAGAAATGAAATAACTTTCAATCAAATTACCAATTAAGATAAAGTCTCCTCCACCCAACAATTTAGGAATAAAGAAACTAGATACTGCCGGTAAGAATACTAAGGTTATACCACTAATAACCCCTGGTAAACTTAAAGGTAAAGTAACTTTTAAGAAAGCTTGCCACTTGCTAGCCCCAAGGTCTTCAGCAGCAGCAATCAAACTTTGATCCATCTTACTTAAAGAAGTATGAATCTGCAAAATCATAAAAGGTAAAAAGTTATATACCATACCAATATAAACTTTCATTTCATTCGACAAACCACTATCATTTAGCATTCCTCGCCATGCATAGGTTCTAACTAACATATTGATCCACATTGGTAAAGTTATCAACAAAACTATAAGACTTTGTTTATTACCAGGTAGTTTAGAGATTACATATGCACAAGGATAACCTATTATGATACATATTATTGTAGTGATGAATGCCATCTTTAAAGATCTCCATAATACGCTAGGAAAAATACTATCTTCAAAAAAGCGTAAGAAATTATCTAAAGTAAATTGCAAGGTTAAAACTTCATTACCTTGGGTTGTAAAAGCATAGAATACAATCAACAACATCGGAAGGCAAATCATGATGATCATCCATAATATATAAGGATAAGTAAAACGTGAAAAACTCTTCATTTTAATTACCCATCTTGCTCATGACGTGAATATCTTCAGGAGCAAATAATACGCCAACCTTTGCTCCAACTTCTTGATAATCCGTTGTATGTACTTTCAATTCACGTCCCATAGTAGAGAATGTAATTTGATAATCGCCTTCCTTGATATCTTCATCATCAAAATCATATTTTACATCCCATATTTCAACTGGGCTTTCATCTTCCAATGACCAAGCTTGAGCATTTGCCCATTGTTTTAAATCCGTATCTAAAGCGATACTTTCTTTAATTTCATCAACCGTTTTGTAGAAATCAAAAGCTTGAATAGCTTCTTCATTTTCCTTATCTTCTGTATAGACAGGATTAACTACAGTAATATTTATTGTAACTTCTGTACCTTTTGAAGTACCAAAAGTACAAGGATAAGTACCTATAGCATTTTTCACATCATATTCAATCTTTGTCAAAGAAACATCTTCATCTTCATCATTCCAAGCTTGGGCATTTGCCCTAGCAACCACCATAGCATCAGTCAAACTTTCTACATCTTCTAAATCCATATAGAAATCACTAGCACTAATCTTTTCATGAGCTTCTTCATTGATGATATCCTTATTGCCTAAAACATGCATAGTAACCGTCTTAGATGTTCCACTAGCTGTTTCTACAATAATCTCATAATGAACACCCTTAAATAGAACAGATTTTACTTCCCCATTCATAATACCTTTATTACGATGAACTAAATCAATATCTTCCGGACGAATGACAATATCTACTGGTTCATTTTTCTTAAAACCAAAATCGATACATTTATAATCATTATCATCAAAATTAACTAAATAATCATCTTTCATAATGCCATCAATAATATTAGACTCTCCAATAAAGCGGGCAACATATTCATTGATTGGTTCATTATAAATTTCTGTAGGTGTTCCAACTTGCTGAATTTCCCCATCTTTCATAACCACAATCTTATCAGACATAGTTAGTGCTTCTTCTTGATCGTGGGTAACAAAAATAAAGGTAATACCTACTTCTTGTTGAATATTTTTAAGTTCAAGTTGCATTTCTTTTCTAAGCTTTAAATCTAAAGCTCCTAAAGGTTCATCTAACAATAATACTTTAGGTTCATTAACTAAAGCTCTAGCAATAGCTACACGCTGTTGTTGACCACCAGATAATAATGTAACATCCCTTTTCGCAAATCCTTCTAAGCCTACTAAGCTTAACATACGATTTACTTTTTGCTCGATAATATCCTTAGATATTTTCTTAAGTTTCAAACCAAATGCGATATTATCATAAACATTTAAATGAGGAAATAAAGCATACTTTTGAAATACCGTATTAATATCTCTTTTATAAGCAGGAACTTTACTAATTTCTTGTCCATCAAAAATAATTTCTCCCTCATCAGCATCCAAGAATCCCCCTAAGATTCTTAATAATGTTGTTTTACCACATCCACTAGGACCTAATAAAGTAACAAATTCATTTTCATATATATCAAGATTAATACCCTTTAATACAATCTGATTATCAAATTGTTTAACAATATTTTTAAATTGAATAATCTTTTTCATCTTATCCTCCCCTTAAAAGATTGGTGGGGTACAGACCCACAATACCTTAGCATTATTCATTGAATCATTACGCAAAAAATGTTCTTTATCGCCATTTATATAAAAAGCTTCATTTTTCTTAACAACAATTCCCTTTTCATCATGTTCAAAATAAATAGTAACTTTCCCACTTAAAACATAACCAAATTCTTCGCCTTCGTGTGGATAAATCAATTGTGATTCCCCATTAGGTTTTAATTCTAAAATAATCGGTTCCATTTCATTTTTTTGAGCATTGGGTACTATCCAATTAGTAATACTGAGCTCTTTTTCATCAACAAAAGCATCATCAGCTGAAAAAACTATTTTTTCATTAGCTTCTTCTTCAAAAAACTTACTCATAGTTATTCCCAAAGCTTCACAAATATCTTCTAATGTAGTGATGGAAGGTTGGGTCAAATTACGTTCTAATTGGCTTAAAAAGCCCTTAGTAAGCTCACAGCGACTAGCTAATTCTTCTAATGTAAGATTGTTCTTATTTCTAAGATTTCTTATGCGATTACCTAAATCCATTTTACCTCCTTCTTGTTTAACATTACTAAACTAAAAGTATTTATTAATTAAACCATATTTATTATATATAATATTTTCTAAAATGCAATAATTTTTTTGTTAATTTTTTTTGTTAAATTTTCTTTTCAAAAGCATAAAAAAACCATATCTTTCGATATGGCTAAAATAACTTATTTTAATACTTCTAAGAATTTATTCAATTCAGGTTTAGGCATAAATCCCATTGTCTGTTTTACCATATTGCCATTTTTAAAAGCAATCAATGTTGGAATAGACATGATATTGAATTTTGCAGCTAACTCTTGAACATTGTCAACATTAACCTTCACAAAAGCAACATCTTCATGTTCTTTACTAACATCTTCTAATACCGGAGCCAACATCTTACATGGTCCACACCAATCAGCATAAAAGTCAACTAATACTTTAGTATTATTTGCCAAAACATCTTCAAATTCTTTTACGTTATTAATAATCTTCATATATAACCTCCATTTAATATGTGATTGTATTATATCGATTATTATTAAAATTTAAAAGCAATTTGCTCACTATTTAATTTTACTAGCAGCAGCTTCATCAACAACTACTACAACATCAGGATGTCTTTGTAAAATTGAAGCAGGTAAGTTTTCTGTAACTTCACCTTTTACTAAGCCATATACAGCATCAGCTTTATTAGCACCAGTAGCAATCAATAAGATTTTCTTAGCTTTCATAATAGTTGCAATACCCATAGTAATTGCTTTTTTAGGAACTAAGTTCATATCATTATTGAAGAAACGAGCATTATCACTAATAGTCTTTTCTTGTAAATCAACGATATGAGTTAATGAATCAAAAGAAGTACCTGGTTCATTAAAACCAATATGACCATTAGCACCAATACCTAATACTTGAATGTCAACTTTATAGCCATCCATAGCTTTTTCATAAGCATCACAAGCTGCTTGATCATCACCATAAGGAACATTTACATTTTCTTCTTTAATGTCGATATGATTAAATAAATTTTCATGCATAAAAGTATAGTAGCTTTGTTCATGATTACGATCAATACCTACATACTCATCAAGATTAAAGCTATGACATTTAGCATAACTAACACCATTTTCTTTATGATCTTTAATCATATTCTTGTACAAACCAATTGGTGTAGAACCTGTAGCTAAACCTAAGGTTGCATCCTCTTTAGCGCTAATAACGCTTTTCATCACTTCATAAGCTTTTGCACTAGCTTCATCATAGTCTTTACAAATTATTACTTCCATATTGTCCTCCTAATTGACTATCTATCGATTATTATTGTATCACACTTTTAAAATAATTCTATATAATAGGATGTTGTATAACTACGTTTTGGTGATAAATGCATTGTATCTATTCTTTGTTCAAAAGGTAAATCTACTTTAGTAAAATCACCATGAGAATGCCATGGTTCTATACACATAAATGGCGCATTCTCTTTTGTCCAAAAGGCAATATATTTATAAGAACCAATACCTACTTTAACTCCATGTTTACCATTTGTAAGTTTAACAAATGAACTACGCGGATTTTCAAAAACAATTGTAGGATTATCCTTTAACCAACTATAATCGCATGGTATTACTTTTTCATTATTTAAACTTAAAGGGCCAAGCAATCCCTTAACAGTTTCACTATTACTAAATTCTAAATGATAATCTTCAAATTTTTCACCTTCAGCTAATGGACAATTAAATGCCGGATGAAGGCCAAAACCAAAAGGCATTACCTTATCATCTAAATTGGTAATAGTATAAATTATATCAACCCTTTTACCATGTAATTCATAGCGAATATCCATATTAAAATCAAATGGATATAATTCTTTAGACTCATCATTAGCTCTAAAGCTCATAACAATAGTACTATCATCATGATAAGTACAAGAAAAATTAGCATGTCTAACTATCCCATGATTTTTCATATGATATTCTTTTCCATTAATTAACTGAATACCATTATAAGTATTAGAAACCATTGGAAATAAAGTAGGATTACGACCACTCCAAAATTTAGGATCACCTTGCCACATATACTCTATTCCACTATTCTTATCTTTAAAACTAGCAATTTCACTACCCTTAATATCAACAGCTAAATAAACTAAATCATTTTGTATTTCAAACATTTATCTCACCTCTCAATTATTATATAATTAATTATGCTATAATAATAGCAAAAAAAAGGAGCATCTATGGCAAAAAAATTACGACTAAAAGCTAGCATAAAAAGAAGAAGCAAAAAAAGCATGCTAGTAATATTAGTTATTATATTTGCAATTTTAATAAATTTATCTATCGCAACCATGCTTATATTTAAAGGACCAAGTGAAACTTTCAGCAACCTAATTGTAAGCACCCTAATGGAAACTAGACGAGGTAAAGCCATTGTAGAATTACTATTCTCCCAAGAAGAATTAGACCAAATAATGGCAAAAAACAATGTAACTATCACCAATGAAATCACCAATTATACCGAAGATGAATTTATAATTGACGAAAGCGTCAAAGATAAAATCGATATCATCGATGTAAGTGGTGATACTTTTAAAGGTAAATTAATGATTGTATATGACCCTTCTAGAATCGATTTAGGCGTAAATTCTATTCTAGATCCCGAAAATATTAGCGGTCACTTCGTTGAAGACTATGTATCCTTTTTAGGAGGAATTGGTGGTATCAATGCAGGTGGATTTGATGATCCAGGAGGAAAAGGTGATGGTTCAATCCCTCAAGGCATTGTAATCAAAGATGGCGAATTAATTTATGGAACTACCGAAACCTATGATTCCGTAATTGGCTTTAATAAACAAAATCGTCTAGTTGTAGGACAAATGACAGGACAACAAGCCCTAGACTATGGTCTTGTAAATGCAGTAACATTTGGCCCACCACTAATCATCAACTATGAAGCCCAACCAATAACTGGAACAGGTGGAGGCTTAAATCCAAGAACAGTCATAGGTCAAAGGGAAGATGGTGCCGTATTATTGTTGGTAATTGACGGAAGACAAACCACATCCCTAGGCGCTACTTATCTAGACTGTATTGAAATAATGTTAGAATATGGCGCTATGAATGCCGCTAATTTAGATGGAGGCCATAGTACCTGTATGGTATATGAAGGAGAAATCATCAACAATCCAGTATCATTATATGGAGAAAGAGAGGTGCCAACCGCTTGGATCGTCAAGTAAAAAATAAACACTATAATCAACGAAAAAAGGTTGAACCAACTTTCTACCGCTATCTAATATTTGTATTTACCATCACTATGATAGCAGGTTTTTGTGTCTTAGGATTCTTATATACATGGTTAGAAAATTATGAAAAATCATCTGCTGAAGGATCAATGAATATTTATCTAGATAATATCCAAGCAGGAAATTATGAAGAAATATATGAAGAATCAAAAAATGTCTTCTATCAATTAAACGACTATGAAATATATACTAATTATTTAACCAATAAATATGCCAATATAGACTTAGATAAAGCCGGATATATTAAATTAGGTTATAGTAATGAAGAATTTAGCTATTATGATGTTGTAATCGATGGTGACTACATATCAACACTTCAATTAAAACAATCCGAAGATGAATCAAGATATTATGTACGTACAATGATTAATGACTACTCATTCACTGTTGAATACTTCAATGAACCAACAAAAGTATATATTAATGATGTATTAATCAATGATGACTTTCTAGCTGCCAAAGATATCGAAAGTACCCTAACGGAAGGAACAAACTATCCTGACCCACCAATGGTAAATAGATATTTCTTCGACAATATCATCAACACCCCTACCGTAACTACTAATGATCCTAATAGTATTGTAGTAAGTGATATCGGCGGAACATCCTTTTATGTAGGTAATAAACCAAATAATGAGAATCTAACAATATTTGAAGAATTAATCTATGATGCAGCCACTACTTATTGTAAATATATAACAAGAGATGCTATGTATTATCAAATAAGAAATTTATTATTACCTAATACAACATTTGCTGAAGCATTATCAACTTTCGAAAATACTTGGTTTACTGATCACGATTCCATTAGTTTTGAAAATGTCGAAATATTTGATGTAATGGAATTTGAAGATGGTTTCATTGGTTCAATTAAATTTGATTATGTTGTAGAAGCACATGATGTATCCCAAACCTACTCTAGTACTTATCAATTAACTTTCAAAAATCAAAATGGCCGCTATTTAGTATCTAATCTAAAAATTGGCAATCAATAAGAAGCTTCTTGCTTCTTTTTTTGTATTTAAAAACTCTATTTCTCAATTAAAAGCACAAGAAATAGAGCTATAAGATTTATTCTACAAATACTGGTTTTATATATACTTCTTCACTACATTGCAAGTATTTTTCCATATTACTTTCATCAGAAAACTCCGGAACGTTTAATGCTGAAAATTTATCATTAGGATCAGCACAACTATATGCTTGATATCCTTTATGTTCCTCATCAGTAGAATACATCGG
>CASEWY010000054.1 GCA_949291625.1 uncultured Bacillota bacterium | reverse complement strand
ATCCGCATCAACATAAACACAGCCATAGCGTTTTTCCATCTCACAACTACCAGCTGATACGATATCTATAACTCCCCACATAATGTAGCCTAAAACATCTACTCCATCTTTTTGAGCTTCTTTTATTTGCTCAAAATGTTTTGCTAAATAATCAATACGATAATCATCGTGAATCTTACCATCTTCAGTCAATACATCGCGATAACCTAAACCATTTTCACTAATGAAAACCGGTTTTTGATAACGATCATAAACTCTATTTAAGGTAATTCTAAGTCCTACTGGATCAATTTGCCATCCCCATTCATTTGCTTGTAGATAAGGATTTTTAGTAGTAACTACTAAATTACCAGCTGTCTTTTCCTTTTCTTGGGTACTAGCAACCGAGGATTGATAATATGAGAAACTTACAAAATCACAAGTGTTTTCCTTAAGTAATCGCTTATCTTCTTCCGTAATTTCAAATTCAATATTTCTTTCATCAAAGAAACGTTGCATATAGCTAGGATAATATCCTCTAGACAAAACATCGGCACAAAACCATGTATTTGTATTTTCATCAATAACTTGTTTCAAATTATCTTCTGGCATACAAGAATATGGATAATAACAGAAACAAGCCACCATACAACCAAATTTACCTTTAACCATCTTATGGCCAAGTTCAATTGTCTTAGCACTTGCTACAAATTGATGATGTAAAGATTTAAATACTAACGATTGATCATAAGGCTTATCTTCTTCTTTAACCAAACCAACTCCATTAAATGGCGAAAAATAACCAGCATTAATTTCATTAAATGGCAAATAATAATCAATCATATCTGACCAACGCTCAAAAACAACTTTCGCAAATCTTAAATAGAAATCAATCAATTTACGATTAGTCCATCCACCATAATGTTCAACTAAATATAATGGTACGGCATAATGATTCATTGTTAAGAAAACCCTAATATTAGCTTTTCTTAAACAATCAAATACTCTATCGTAATATGCTAAACCTTCCTTATTAGGTTCTAGCTCATCTCCATGAGGAAATAATCTAGCCCAACTAATTGACATACGATAAATATCAATTCCTAATTCTTTTAACAAATTAATATCTTCTTCTAAATGATAATAACCTTGAGATCCACTCCTAAAAGGATAATTCTTAGGATCACTTGTCTTAGCCTGATCAATTACTTTTTGGGTAAGTAATCTAGTAGCAGTAGTCGCATTGGATGTACGAGGAATATAAGGTCTTACATCTTGAGTATCTAAACCTTTACCGTCTTGATCCCATCCACCTTCATATTGGCTAGAAGCAGTAGCTCCTCCCCAAAGAATCTTTCTTTTTGGTAAATCCAAATTCATATCGAACCTCTTAAAGCGCTTTCTTTCTTGTTAAAAGTATAACATATAATATTTAAAATTAAAATATTATTTTATAAAATTTAGCAAAAAAATGATTTTTTATTTTATTTAAGCAATAAAAAAACTCAGGTATTAACCTGAGTGATTTTTTAAATGGTGGTCTCAGCCGGGATTGAACCGGCGACACATGGATTTTCAGTCCATTGCTCTACCAACTGAGCTACAAGACCAATGGTTGCGAGGGAAGGATTTGAACCAACGACCTCCGGGTTATGAGCCCGACGAGCTACCAGACTGCTCTACCTCGCGATATCATGCACTTTTCAGCGCTCAACAATCTTAACATAAAGCTAAAAGACGTGCAAGTACAAAA
>CASEWY010000053.1 GCA_949291625.1 uncultured Bacillota bacterium | reverse complement strand
TCCAATGTCACCATATAATTTAAGTTTGACTTTAGAAAACATTTTATTAATATCTCAGACTTTTCTGGATATTCTTATTATGTGGTTTTTATTATATTATGCAATTAAAGTAATTAGAAATAATTCAAGAACTATCCAGATCTTTAAAGGTATATTATTTGTTGTTGTAGTTGATGTATTGGCTAAATTCTTTTCGTTAAATACTGTTGGCTTTATTGCGGACATGTTTGTTAACTGGGGAATCTTAGCAATTATTATTGTTTTCCAACCAGAAATTCGTCAATTGTTGGAAAGAATGGGTAAAAGTAGTGTATTTTCACGTATTACTACTCTTTCAGGAAATGAGAAAGAAAAACTTGTTGATGAAATTGTTACTGCTACCATGTTGTTAAGTAAAAATCAAACCGGTGCATTAATTAGTATTGAACAAGGACATTCATTAAGTGATTATATTAAGACTGGAACACCATTAAATTCTAATGTAACTGCAGAATTATTGACTAGTATCTTTGTTACTACAACTCCATTGCATGATGGTGCAGTTATTATTCAAGGAGATAAGATTGCTTGTGCTAGTGCATATTTCCCTCCAACTAATTTGGAACTTCCTTCAAAGTATGGAGCTAGACATCGTGCAGCTATAGGTATTAGTGAAATTACTGATTCTATTACTATTGTAGTTAGTGAAGAAACAGGTAATGTTTCAATTGCGGAAAATGGTCAAATCTTTGGAGTTAATCGTAAGCAATTACGCGATTATTTATTGCGTGTAATTTGTGGAATTAGCACAGAACTTATTGGGGTTAAAGCTGATAATGATGTAGCTATGGCTAAGGAATTTAAAGAGGAAGTTGAAAGTGGAAAAGTTAAAGAAGATACTTCAGTAATGGATATACTTAGCATTAAGAAACAAAGTGAAAATGTTTCAAAGATAGAAACTGAAGCTATTGTTAGTGATGGTGAAGAATTGATTGTCGTCAAAGATAATAAAGAAAATAAGGCAAAACCTTCAAAAGATAATAAGAAGAAAAATAAACGTAGAGGCTTATTTGCTAAAAAGGATAAACATAGTAAAAAAGAAATTGAAGTTGAAGTAGAAAATGAATTAGATCAAGAAGAGCAAAGTATTAAGTTGCCTCATAAAAAAGAAAAGCCAGTAATAGATAACTATGAAGAGGCTATGAGTAACAAACGTAGAGAACAAAAACGTATTATAGAAGAACAAAAGCGTCAACAACAAATCTTAATAGAAAAAGAAAAAGCAGAAGCTAAAGCTAGAGCTAAGGCTCAAGAAGAGGCAAAATTAAAAGCTATTAATGAAGTGGATGCTAAGATGGCTCAAGAGCCTATAGTTCAAAAGACTAGTGAGCCTAAAAAGGAAAAACCAAAATATAATCGTCCATATGAAAGTACTGCTAATATTCGTGTTATGGGTATAGATCCTATGGCTACTAAACAAACTACTACAAAAGTAGAAAATACGGCTAGTAAGGTAGAGAATAAGGAAAAAATTGATACTGATGAAATTGATATTAGCAAATTAATGGGATACGAGAATGAACTTGATAATTCTTTTGAAATATTAGATAAGGGTTATCAACAAACTAAAAAAGGAGGTAGTAAATAATGACCAACTTTAATAGAAGAAATTCTCAAGAACAAAAAGAAAAAACGGAATTAGCTAATAGAATTGCTCGTCAAAGTAAAAAAGTAGCTACGACATATGAACATATTGAGAATGGTTTATTTAAAATATTTAGAATTTTTAGTACATGGATTGATCATTTAATCTTTAATCCTAAATATACTAAAATCGTTTCTTTAGCTATTGCGATATTGTTATTTATTACGGTTAATTTTAATAGTTCTAGTTCTATTTTTGATCAGCCTTTAACAAGTGCTAGAGAAATTAGTAATATGAATGTTACAGCTGTTTATAATTCTGATGTATTTGAAGTAAGCGGTATTCCAGAGTCTGCTAATGTTACAGTTATTGGTGATAGTGCTAATGTAACTAGCGCTATTAATATTGGTGGTAATGTGGTAGTTGATCTTGAGGGACTTACTGAAGGAACACATCAAGTTAAATTAACGACTGAAGGCTTTAATAATAATGTTGATATTAATATTGAGCCTAGTGATGCAGTTATCACTTTAAAGAAAAAGACTACACGTGAATTTGATATTTCATATGATTTTATCAATATGGATAAGATGAATAGTATCTATAGCTTAGGTACACCAGAATTCGAATATACTAAAGTTAATGTTCGCGCAAGTAAGGATACTTTGGATTCAATTGCTTTTGTTAAAGCATTGATTGATGTTACAGGTGTTAGTGGAGACTTTAGTCAAACGGCACGTTTGATTGCCTATGACGCAAATGGTCAACCGATAAATGCGGATATTGTTCCTAGTGAAGTACAAGTTACAGTACCAGTTTCTAATCCAAATAAGACGGTACCAATTGAAGTTGAAGTAAGTGGTACTGTGCCAAATGGTATGGCTATTGAAAGTATTGAAACTGATCAAAAATCTGTTACTATCTATGCATCTGATAGCGTATTGAGTAAGATTGATAAAGTTGTTGTTACCGTTGATGCAAGTACCTTAACTCAAGATACTACCTTAGTTAGACCAATTACCTTGCCAACTGGAGTAAATTCAAGTAATGTAAGCCAAATAAATCTAGATGTTAAATTAGGTGAAGGCGTTACAAAAACTATTGATGGAGTAGCTATCTACTTTAGAAATAATAATAACAACTATGAATTTATGCCAGTAGATAATAAATCGACGACATCAGTAAATGTATTTGGTACACAAAGTAATGTTGATGCGATTAGTGCGGAAGATATAAGCGTATACTTTGATATGACTGATGCCATTCCAGGTGTTCAAGAATTTACATTAACAATCGACCAATCACCTAGCTCATTAGTTACTTATAGCTTGGTGGAAAATACATATGAAGTAAATGTAATTGGGGAGACCATTCCTAATGCAACAGAAGAAAGTGTAGGAGAATAAGATGGGAAAATATTTTGGTACTGATGGTATTAGAGGAAAAGCTAATGTTAGCTTAGATGTTAATCGGGCATTTAAAGTAGGACAATACTTAGGTTATTATTATGCAAAACATGGTATTGGTAAAATACTGATTGGTAAAGATACCCGTTTATCTAGTGATATGTTTGAAGCTGCTTTGGCTGCGGGCATTTCTAGCTGTGGTTGTAATGCTTATTTGCTAGGATATTGCCCAACGCCTAGCGTTGCTTATATTGTT
>CASEWY010000052.1 GCA_949291625.1 uncultured Bacillota bacterium | reverse complement strand
CGTTCCGTTGGCCAGTTGATAATCCTACAATTAGTTGTGGTTGGGGATGTTATGCAACCCATCGAGCTATCGATATTCAAAATATGTATGATCGTTATGGTAGCTTATATGCTGCAGATAGAGGTACGGTCATCGTTAATTCATATCATAGTATCAATGGTTACTATATGATTATCGATCATGGTAATGGGTATCAAACCTATTATGGACATATGAGTTCTCCTGGCTATTTTGAAGTAGGTCAAACAGTTGATAAAGGTGATGTTATAGGTCAAATTGGTATGACAGGAAAGGCAAGTGGTCCTCATGTTCACTTCTTCATCTTAGAAAATGGAGAGCGTAGAAATCCTTGTGATGGTTTTCTACCATGTTATGAATGAAAATATATTCATTAGCTAGTGGCTCTAAAGGCAATTGTTTTATCCTAAAATTTGTTGATACTTGTTTGATGATTGATTGTGGTACAACCCAAAAGTATTTAAAAATGGCCATGGAATCATTAAATATTAATCTAAAAGATATCGATGCTTTGTTAATTACCCATGAGCATAGCGATCATATTAGTCAAATTAATATGTTCAAAGATTTGCCAATTTATAGCCCTATTGATATTAAAGATAGAGAGATATATAAGATAGTTCCTTTAGAAAAATTTAATATTAAAAATATTCAAATACTTCCTTTAGCCTTAAGTCATGATGCCAGTATTACATTAGGTTATATATTTAATGATGGCATGCAAAAAATAGCTTATTTAACAGATACTGGTTATGTAAATGAAAAATACTATCCTTTGCTTAAAAATATGGATTATATTATCATTGAAAGTAATCATGATATTAAGATGTTAATGGAATCAAATAGACCTTTATATGTTAAACAGCGAATCTTAAGTGCTAATGGCCATCTTTGTAATGAGGATTGTGCTGATGTTTTAAGTAATATTATTGGTAATAATACTAAGGGTATTATGCTTGCGCATATTTCTAGGGAAGCTAATGATTATGCGCTGGCTTTAAATACAAATATTGATTATTTACTTAAATGTGGTATTGATTTAAAATCTATAGAAATCAAAGTTTGTGAACAATTTTCTATCGTAGAGTTAGGAGATAAGATATGAAAAAGTTTGTTTATGTAATTATTGGAGTATTATTGGTTTGGAATATCTTTTTGACTTTTGAGTTTTTTAATCAACCACAAAATAATACTACGATTGAACATAATGTTGTAGAAACTACCATTACTGGCTATATTACAGACATTACTCAAACGGTCGAAGAATGTGAAGAAAAAGTAGTAACTATTGAAAATTATCAAGATGATGTTGTAGACAGTGTTGGTAGTGGTATTGTCTATGATTATCAACAAGGTGAAGTATATATTGTAACTAATTATCATGTTATTGAAGGAAGTCAACGCGTCAATGCGATATTCGCTAATGGGGCAAATATAGAATTAACCCTTGTTGGCTATGATGAAAATTATGATGTTGCTTTGTTGAAGGCTGCTACAGATTTCAATGTTGAGCCATTTGTTCATGGTGATACTAATTTATTAAAAAAAGGTGAATATGCGATAGCTATTGGATCTCCGATTGCTAAAGACTTTGCAGGTAGTGTTACTTTTGGAGTTATTAGTGGTAAAGACTTACTATTAAGCGTAGATAGTGATAATGATGGTATCTTTGATGCCGATATGGTTTTATTACAAACTGATGTAGCAATGAATGTTGGCAATAGTGGTGGTGCTTTAGTAAATTTAAATGGTGAACTAATTGGTTTAAATACTTTAGGACTTACAGGTTCTAATGTGCAAGGTATGAATTTTGCCATTCCTATTAATGAATTAGCATATATTGTTGAGCAATTAATGGAAAATGGTATTATCGAAAGAGGATATTTAGGCATTAGTGGTGAAGACGTTGCAAACTTAGAAAATTATGAAAAGAGTTATTTAAATCTTAATTTAGAACTTAATGAAGGCTATCTAATTAAAGTAGTAGAAACTGATGGTCCTGCTTATAATGCTGGTTTACAAGTTAATGATATAATAGTGGCAATAAATGATCAAAATGTCAGTGACTATGCCCAAATTAGAGATATGTTATATCATCTTAAACCTCAAGATACTATTGAAATAACTTATTTGCGTAATAATATTGAAGAGACTTGTAGTGTGGTATTAGGATGATTAAAATAATTGCAGTAGGTAAATTAAAAGAAAAATATCTAAAGGATGGAATTAATGAATATATTAAAAGATTAAATCCTTATACCAAAATTGAGATAATTGAAGTTAATGATGAGAAAACTTATGAAGACTCACCATCACTTAATAAACAGATTATGGATATTGAAGGTCAAAGAATATTGAGTAAGATTAATAAAGATGATTTTGTAATTGCTTTAGATCTTCATGGGGAAAGTTTTACTAGTGAAAAATTAGCGGCAAAACTATCGGAAATTTATACTTATCATACTAGTAAGATTACCTTTGTAATTGCGGGATCTTGTGGTTATGGTCAAGATGTTTTAAAAAGAGCGAATCTAAGATGGAAACTTAGTGATTGTACCTTTCCTCATCAGCTAGTGCGTTTACTACTTGTCGAACAGATATATCGCTCTTATAAAATTAATAATAATGAGCCTTATCATAAATAGCCTCCAAGAAAACTTGGGGGTTTTAATTTATCTCTTTTTCTAATTCAATGTCTATAATATTTTTAATAGGAATAATTTTATTTACGATTTGAATGGTTTTATGATTGACTAAATCAATTTTAGCTACCATACCACATACTTTAATATATTCTTCATCTGCAAAATATACGATCGTAATAATATCATTAGGTTTAATCATATGAATTTTCCATTCTAATTGGGCATATTCATCTTCAGATAATTGTCGACATTTAACAACCACTTTTTCTTGTTGGCGAAGATATTCTTGAAAACCTTTTAGGGCATCAAAACTTAAAAATAGTTTTGCTCGATCAACTTTATTGGGCATTATGACCTCCAATTAATTTATTGCGTTTGATAGTTGTAGCTTTTGGTAAAAGATTCATGCCTTTGAATATAGCGTTTTTACCATAGCGACTCTTTATGGTTGAAATAGTATTTTGTAATTTTTTTTCTTCAATGATCTCTTCATAGTTACTAAAAAGATCATATTGTTCATAAGCTTCACTTTTAAGATTTCCAAAAGAAATAGCAATCTGCCTTATTTTATATGATGGATTAGCTATTTTTTTGAATAGCGTTATAAATTCATTAGTTAAGATATTACATGAATTGGTAGTACAGGTTATTTTGCAAGAGCCTCTTGATGCCTTATGGATATCTTTAGTATAGCCAATATATAAAGAAATATGATTGGTGACTAGGTGCATATCGGATAGGCGTAGTATCGTTATTTCAACCATTTCTTTTAAGATTAATAAAGCATCATCATATGCATAGTCTTCAAATAATATTTGGGAATTGGAGATGGAATTTGTCTTTGGTTTATAACGTTTGATATCTTGGATGGTTGTTGGTTCTTGCCCCCATGCATGGTCAATTAAATATTCGGCATTGATACCAAATTCTTTATATAAGATATCTTCAGGATAATGAGCTAAATCATACATGTCTTTAATTCCTAATTTAATTAAATGATTAGCTATGCCTTTGCCAATATGCCAAAAATCAGTTAAGGGTTGATGGTGCCAAAGGGTGGCTTTAAATATTTCTTCATCTAAAAAGGCTAAATTATCTTTAGTATGTTTAGCACTGATATCTAAAGCTATTTTAGTTAAATATAAATTAGTACCAATACCGCAAGCAGCCGTTATACCAGTTGTTTCTTTGACATCATTTATTATTTTTTGAGCTAGTTGTTTAGGGGTTAATTTATATAAATTTAAATAGGGAGTGATATCGAGAAAACATTCATCAATGGAATATACATGAATATCTTGCGAACTTACATATTTTAGATAGATACCATAAATTTGGGCAGAATATTCCATATATTTTTTCATTCTTGGTTTGGCAATAATATAATCAATATTTTCTGGTATTTCATAAAGCCGACAGCGATTTTTAATTCCTTGGGCTTTTAATTTAGGAGATATGGCTAAACATATGGCACCTTTACCTCTTGAGGAATCGGCTACTACTAAATTTACTTTAAAGGGATCTAAACCTCTTTCAACACATTCACAAGAAGCATAAAAAGTTTTAAGGTCGATGCATAAATATCTTTTGTCTTCCATATTTTAATCTCCTTTATGCATATTATAGGCTAAAAAGTTTCCTAAAACAACTAAAATAAGAAACTTTTTAGCATTAAAATATTAATGATTCCCTTTTTTAAGCAATTATGCTACAATTTAGGAAACTGGAGATATGCTATGGATTTAAAGGAAATATTACAAAGTTATAAGGGTAAAACAGGTTATAATAATGACATTTTAGCTACTAAATTAGGGGTAACTAAATCAGCTGTTTCTAAATGGTTATCTGGTCAAGTTAAAAAAGTGAAACCAGAGACGATGGAAAGAATATCTACTCTAGTTGGTTATGATATTGCACCATTTTTAAAAGGACAGGTAGTAAGTTTTAAAAAGCCAATTTTAGGTTATGTTAAAGCAGGATATGATCTTTTTAGAGAAGAACAATATCTAGGATATGAAGAAGTTAACGCTAATGAAAATATCCAAGGGGATTATTTTTTACAGGTTGTTGGTGATTCTATGATAGGTGATGGGATCATGGAAGGTTCACTTGCTTATGTAAAACAATGTAATCAAGTTAGTAATAATACGATTGCTGTAGTAGCTATAGGTGATGATGAAGTTACCATAAAGCGAGTTATCAAACGGCCTGAAGTATTTATTTTGGAAGCTTCTAATCCTAATGTAAAAGCTCGTTATTTTACTTATGAAGAGGTTGAAAATTTGCCTGTAAGAATCATTGGCAAAGTATTATATGTTAAAACAATCTTAACCTGATGAAAACCTTTTCAATTTAAACTTGAATAATAAAGATTAATGCGTTAAAATAATTTTATAAAAAGATATAGATAATGGGAGGAAAAATAAAAAAATGAAACAAATTTCTGTATTAGTAATAGATCCAGTAGGATTACATGCTCGTCCAGCTACAGTTGCAGTTAATGCTGCTAGTAAATTTAAAAGTGAAGTAAAAGTTGCTTTTAAAGGTAGAACAGTAAATATGAAATCTATTATGGGCGTTATGTCTTTAGGTATTCCTACACAATCTGATATTACTATCACTTGTGAAGGTGAAGACGAAGAAGTTGCTATTAATACAATTGAAGAAGTTCTTCGTGCACAAAAAGTAATTGCATAACAATAATT
>CASEWY010000051.1 GCA_949291625.1 uncultured Bacillota bacterium | reverse complement strand
TGATGTTAGTATTAAAGCTATTGATGGTAATATTTTAGTATTTGAAGAAGTAATTAAACAATGTCAAAATTTACAAGCTCCGGATATATTTTATTATCGAATGTTTGAGAGCTATAAATTTATCTTAAGAGAAATGGATAGGATGTTGGCTAATAAAGAAGAGGCTAAAGTTCGATTATTAAATTTATATAAGCTTATTGAGCTTTTAATGCCTCATGCTAAAAATATTTTAAGAGTTTATAGTAAATATAGTAAAGCTAAATTTGTAGAAAAGATAAAAGATAAAATGCTGCTTAATCCACGTTTTTCTAAACAAATATATAAGGATGTAATGGCAAAGAAACTTAAAAATTTTAGTTAAAAATGTTATAATCATAAATTGTTGATAGAGGAAATAAAGATGAAGTTATCGGTTATAGTACCAATGTATAATGTTGAAGATTATGTAGAAGAATGTCTTTTGTCATTGGTTAAGCAAACATATCAAGATATGGAAATTATTGTTGTCGATGATGGGGCAACAGATAATAGTATAAAAATAGTAGAAGATATGTTACCTAAATATCAACAGCTTAGCTTAGTTCATAAACCAAATGGGGGATTGAGTGATGCTCGTAATTTTGGTTTAAAATATGCTAAGGGCGACTATATTGGCTTTATCGATAGTGATGATTATGTAGATGAAACCTTTTATGAAAAGATGATGAATGTGGCAATTCAAGGATATGATGTGGTAGTTTGTGATATTCATTACTTTTTTGAAGATGGTAGTGGCTATGTGATGAAGGGAATCAATCATCATGGAAATGATATGCATAAAAATGCTTTATTATCTCCAATGTTTGCTTGGAATAAAGTATATCATCGTCATTTTTTCGATGATGGTATACGTTATCCATTAAATACTTGGTATGAAGATACTCCTGTTACCACGATGATATTTGCTACAAGTAATAAAATTGGTTATGTGGCTGAGGCTTTAGTTCATTATCGCCAACGTCAAGGTAGTATTATGGCTTCTAATCAGTCTAAGAGAATATTAGAAATATTTAATATTATGGAGATGGTTAGAACTAATTTTAAGAATATGAATTTATATAAGAAATTTTATAATGAAATTGAATATTTGCATATAGAACATTTACGTTTATATGGTATGTTTCGCTTTATTAGATCACCTTATTTTATAGAAGGTTATACAAAAAGCGAACATGTTATGAATATGAATTTTCCTAATTGGGAAAGAAATTGTTATATCAAAGATCTTAATTGGAAGAATCGTTTGTTTTTAAAATTTTTTAATCAACGAACCAAAAAGCTTTTTGAATTATTTATCAAGTAAAGGAGAAATTGATGCGTACTCGTTATTCATTTTACAATTTTATTGTAAGTACGATCACTGCGGTGGTATTACCGTTGGTGGGCTTTTTTAAGGTTCAGTTATTTATTTCTTTATATGGAGATAGATTAAACGGTTTACAAGTTACCATGGCGCAAGTTATTACTTTTTTGAATGTTTGTGAGCTTGCTTATTCTTTGGCTTTTAGACAATTATTATTTAAGCCGCTAGCACAAAATGATCGCGAAAAAGTTTTATCGATATATCATGGGGCTCGTAAGATATTTAAAGCTACGGGAATTGCAGTATTATCTTTAGGCGTTGTAGTAGCTTTATTATTCCCATTTTTTGCAGATTCGCCTATTAGTTATTTAGAAACGGTATTGATGTTTATTGCTTTATGTGTACCATATGGCATATCTTATTTTTTAATGGGTCCTAATTTTGTAATAATTGCTGATCAAAAAGAATATAAGATTAATATTTGGATTCAAACTATTTCTATTCTTCGAATGTTTTTGATGATTGTAGTAATTTTGTTAAAATTACCATTTGTATATATCTTAATTATCGAAGGGTTAAATATTTTAATAGCTAATGCTTTAGCTCGTAGAATTGCTTTAAAGAATTATCCATGGTTAAAAGATAAACCTAAGCAAGTGGATGAGCGCTCATTTATTCAAAATGCCAAGTATACGATTGTTCAACGTATTGCTACTCTAGCAACTAGTAATACTGATAATATTGTTATTACATTATTTATGGGTTATACGATGACTAGTGTCTATGGGGTATATTCTTATCTTACTGAAGCTGCTAGTAAGATTATCAATAGTGCTATTACTTCACCAATTAATAGTTTTGGTAATTTATTTAATGATGAGAATAGTGATTCTTATAAAGTATTTACCGAATATTTTAATTTTGGTTGTTATATAGCTAGTATTGCTGCAATTTGTTTATTTATTGTTATGCCACAATTTATAGATATTTGGATGAAGCATCAAGACTTATATCAAGTTACTTTCTTAATTGCTTTCTTATTTGCAGTTAATATTTTCTATATGACGATGCGTGAGCCAATCATTATTTGTAGAGATGCGAATGGCTTATTTAAACAAGCTAAAAATAATGCTTACCTTTTAGCAGTTGTTAAAGTTGTATTATCTATGATATTAATTCAATTTTGGGGTATTACTGGAGTATTACTTGCAACCCTAATAGCCTATTGGGTAGTAGATTTCTTATATAATCCTATTTTAGTTTATAAAGAAGTATTTAAATTAAGTCCATTACGTTATTATAAGATGACTTTTTCACGCCTATTAATTGCTTGTGTGATTGGTGGTATAGGTTTTGTTTTCTGGAATGCTAATATTGAATTTATTAGTCAGGGATTCATAAATTTCTTTATTGCTTGTGTTATTTTAGGTATTAGTATTTTAATTATAATTACAATTATTTATGTTTGTTCATATGAATCATTTAGAAATTTGATTAGAAGAGTATATCAAATATTTAAAAGAAGGATGGAAAATTAAATGAAAAATTATGATGTAGCTATTATTGGTGGAGGCATTGGGGGCTTGATGTGTGCCTATCGTCTAATTGAAAAAAATAGTGATCTTAAGATTATTCTATTTGAAAGAGGGCATGATTTAGAAAATCGTCGTTGTCCTATTGTAGCTAAAAAGACTAAATATTGTGTTAAATGTGATCCATGTAATATCATGGAAGGCATGGGAGGAGCTGGTGCTTTCTCGGATGGAAAATATATTATTTCTACCGAGTATGGTGGTTGGCTTACTGATGTCATGGAACCTAGTGAAGTCATTAATTATATTGAACAAGCTGATGATATTTTAGTATCATTTGGTGCAACTACCGAAAGATATTTACCTAATGATGAATTAAAAAGAGAATGCTTAAAACATGATTTGCATATGCAACAAGCGCAAGTCAAACATTTAGGGACGGATGCAAATTTTGATACGATGGTAAAATTAGTAAATAGTTTAAAATCAAAAGTGGAAATTTGCACGATGACAACAGTCGTTGATGTAGATAAAGATTCAAAAATTATTAAAGCTAAGGGACCTAAGGGTGATATTGAAGTTCAAGCAAATAAGGTAGTATTTGCTGTAGGAAGAGCAGGATCAAGAATATTTGCCTCTTGGTGTAAGAAAAATGGCATAGAATTATCAAATAATCAAGTAGATATTGGAGTAAGAGTAGAATTACCATCAATTGTATGGGAACATTTTTCTAAGAAGATTTATGAACCAAAAATATTCTATCGTTCTAAAAAATATGGCGATATTACTAGAATGTTCTGCTTTAATGAAAGAGGCCATGTCGTTACCGAAAATACCGATGGAGTATTAACCGTTAATGGTCACTCATTCAAAGATGAAAGTAAAAAGAGTCAAAATAGCAATTTTGCTTTATTAAGTACTACAAGATTTACCGAACCATTTAATGAACCGATTGAATATGCCCGCTTTGTTGCTAGTCTAGCTAATAAAATAAGTGGAGGAAGTGTATTAGTTCAACGCTTAGGTGATTTAGAAAATGGTAAAAGAACTGATGATAAACGTTTAAAAGCTAGTACTGTAAGACCTACTTTAGATGCAGTAGCTGGTGATTTAAGTTTATGTATGCCTAAAAGACAATTGGATAATATAATTGAAACATTACATGCTTTAGATAAGATTGCACCTGGTACTGCTAATTATGATACTTTATTATATGGCGTTGAATGCAAATTCTATAGTGCTAGACCAAAATGTACTAATTTTGAATTAGATGATGCCAAAGGTTTTTATGCTTTAGGAGATGGAGCAGGATTTACCAGAAGCTTGTCACAAGCGGCAGCCAATGGTTTAGTTGTTGCGGATATTTTGAGTAAGACAATTGAATTGTAAAGATAATTTGCTATAATATTTATGGAAAGAAGGAAAAGAAAATCATGGATAAATTTTTAGTTGAAGTAAGTGCTCGTCATATTCATTTGACACAAGAAGATTTAGATAAGTTATTTGGTGAAGGTTATCAATTAACTGTAAAAAAAGAATTAAGTCAACCTGGACAATTTGCTTGTGCAGAAAAAGTAACAGTAAAAGGACCTAGAGGCGAAATGAAAATGTCTATTCTAGGACCAGTAAGAAAGCATACCCAAGTAGAAGTTAGTTTAACAGATGCGCGTACATTAGGTGTTGTAGCACAAATTAGAGAATCAGGAGATACTGATGGAACTAGTGGTGTTACATTAATTGGTCCTAATGGTTCTATTGATATTCCAGATGGTGTAATTGCTGCAAAACGCCATATTCATATGACACCAGCAGATGCCCAAAAATATGGTGTTAACAATGGAGATATCGTTAATGTTAAAATCGATACAGATGGACGTAGCTTAGTATTTGGTGATACTGTTGTACGTGTTTCAGATATCTATGCTTTAGCAATGCATATCGATACTGATGAAGCTAATGCTGCTGCTATTGCCGGAACTGCTCAAGGCGAACTTGTTAAATAAATTTATTAGAAATATAGGTAGAACAAGTGCTTTAGCACTTGTTTTATTTCTTTGGGGATGTGAAACAACTACCACTACTCCTCAAGCAAATATTGCCAAAGATACAACCCCACCATGGATCGATGTCAAACAATATCATATTGAAACAATTGCCGGCAATCAAGTAGATCTAAGTGGACCAACTGCGTATGATGATGTCGATGGAGTATGCGATGTAGAAATAAGTGGCTATGTTAATTGGAATAAACCAGGTGATTATTATATTGTATATAAAGCAAGTGATACTAGTGGTAATGAACAAGAAGTACCTATTACCGTAACGGTATTAGAAGAAGATACCCAAACATCACAAACTCCGCAATCCATTTATCAAAAAGCAAATCAAGGGTGTCAATATCCTAATGTTAAAGATCCAACTAAAAGCTGTGATGCGATTTTAAATAGTGAAATAGAAAGCTTTAATAAACTATTCTATGGCCCAAAAAGCTTAGAACAATGCATAGAATATACAAATAATGAAGAAGCTTGTATTCCTATCTACACTAATGATAATAATTTTTGGGGCTATGGAGCATGATTAGGTCATGCTCTATTTCTAGTTTGCGCGTCATGGGCGCACTCTAACGGGTGAAAGTCCCGAACACGCCCAGATAGTGGGAAGTGTATAGCTGAACAGCAAGGGTGTCCATCGTGAGGTGGAATCTGAAGGAAGCTGTAAGCAAATCTCTGGTCCGACG
>CASEWY010000050.1 GCA_949291625.1 uncultured Bacillota bacterium | reverse complement strand
TAAATGCAGATACTAGTGAAGTAGTATATGAAGGTGCATTAGTTAATCAAATTAGTAATGGTATGACCAATGAGACAAATTATTATGGAGATTTTACTAATGTAATGACTCCAGGAAGATACTATATTCAAACCCAAATGGGTGGAACATCACCGATATTCTATATAGGACAGCATTTATATAAAACTGTTGCAAGTGATGTTTTAAGATTCTTTTCGATTCAACGATGCGGTCAAGAATTATCAGGTGATGTTTTTGGTGAATTAGGTCATGGTGTTTGTCATAACGGAGAACATATAGTTTATGATCAAATTGATATTACTAATGAAACTGTTGATGCAAGCGGTGGATGGCATGATGCAGGAGATTATGGTAGATATGTACAAACAGGAGCAAAAGCTTTATTTGATTTGATGTTTGCTTATATGGCTAATCCTGATTCATTTACTGATGAAATGGGAATAGCGGAAAGTGGTAATGGAATTCCTGATGTCTTAGACGAAGCAAGATATGAACTAGAATGGTTCATGAAGATGCAAGGAGAAAATGGTGAAGTTTATAGTAAAGCTGTTACTCAAAATTTTGCATTAGACATTTCACCAGATGAAGATAATCAACCATTGTATGTATTAACTCCAGAAACAACGGCTGCAGGTGATTTTGTAGCTGCTTTAGCAATGGCATCAGTAATATATCAAGATATTGATGAGGAGTTTGCTAATGAATGTCTAGAAAAAGCTAAAATAACTTGGGACTACTTACAAGAACAAGATTATTTAGTTGCTGAATTAAACCCAGGTGATATCAATGCTGGTTTATATCGTGATGATAAAGATAAAGATGAACGTTTCTTTGCCAGCATTGCTATGTGGGTAGCAACTTCAGACAATACTTATTTAGATAGTGCTATAAATACTCTTAATCAAGATGCTACAGCAGCTAATGGTGTAAATTATACTAATGTTGGAGCATATGGAGCATATTATTATTTAATTCAAGATAATGCTAAAGATAACGAAGAATTATATAATAAATTATTAAATTCATTTATTACTGAAGCAGATGTTGCAGTAAATAATGCAGCAATTGATGGATATAATACATCAATCATAAATTATGGTTGGGGAAGTAATGGTGATATTGTAAATAATGGTATACTAATGATGTTTGCCTATGATATAACAGGCGAAGAAAAATATCAACAAACTGCAGTTGAACAACTAAATTATATTTTTGGTAAAAATAGTTTAAATATGACTTTTGTTACTGGGTATGGTTTAAATTCTCCAACACAACCTCATTCTAGACTTGCTAAAGCAAAAAATACCCAATTAGTAGGAGCTTTAATTGGAGGTGCTAATAGTAATCGTGAAGATACTGTTTCTTCACAAATAGGTTGGGATGTTCCACCAGCAAAAGTCTATGCAGATGATTATTTATGTTATTCAACTAATGAAGTAAGTATTTATTGGAATGGAGCTTTGATTAATTTAATGGCACAACTAGATTTATTCTAGGAGGAAATCTTTTATGAAAATTATGTTTATTACTGATGGTAAATTTGCTGTTCCTAATGTTAATGGAAGTGCAATTGAAACCTTGATACAAAATTTTATTGATCAAAATGAAATTGAAAAAAAAGTACAAGTAACAGTTGCCTGCAAATATAACCAAAAAGCCTACGAAGAAAGTAAAAAATATAAATTAACAAACTTTTTATATTATGATGAAATAAATGATAATAAACTTGTTAAATTATTTTGTATCTTAAAATATAGACTTTTTGGATTATTTGGCATTTCTGTTCCTAAATATGTATATTCTAAACAAATATATAAACATGCATTAAAAGAAAATTATGATTTTTTCATTGTAGAAGAAGGAGATTGTTTCTCTTTTGACTACTTTACAAAAAAATTTGGTAAAGAAAAAATGGTATCTCATACTCATAGTCCTTGGCCAATGAATCAAAAATATAGTCAAATATATGGAAGCATTATAGTACCTAGTGAATTTACTAAGAATATACTTATAAAAGATTATTTTGATCAATTTAATGAGAATACATCAGTAGTACATAATTGTATTGCTCAAAATTTTGTTTATGATGATAATTTTATAAACGAATTTATCGAAAAGAATAATTTAAAAGACAAATTAAAAGTATTATTTGTAGGAAGATTGTCTGAAGAAAAAGGAGTACTACAATTAATTCAAGCGATTGAAAAAATAGATAATTCTTCACTAATTATCGTTGGTTCTGCACTATTTGGAAAAAGAACAAAT
>CASEWY010000049.1 GCA_949291625.1 uncultured Bacillota bacterium | reverse complement strand
GTATTAACTGGAGGGGCTTATCTTCATCTATCAAAAAAACGATTATCTTTTTTAGATAGTGATGTAAAAGAAGCTTTTCGATTATTTGGATCTACAAGTCCTTCCTATTTGATACTGCAATCCTTGGATTTAGCGAATGTATATTTAGAACAACTGACAAATAAATTAACTGATTTTATTCCAATCATTGATACTATGAAGCAAAAGCTTATCGAAAATGGCTATCAGCTTATTGGTAATGAACCACTTAAATTAACGATTGCTACAAAGGATTATGGATATAGCGGAAGTGAATTTGCCAAGTTATTGGCAAAGCAAAATATAATTGTGGAATTTTTTGATCCAGACTATGTTGTTTTTATGTTTACGCCTTCACTTAAAGAAGCGGATATCCAGTATTTGACTGATTGTTTAATAAAAATTCCTCGTAAGCAAGCAATTAATATTTCACTACCTCAATTTTCCTATCCAACTAAATCTATGTCAATTCGTGAGGCTATGCTTTCACCTTTTGAAACATTACCTATCGATAAATGTGTTGGTAGAGTCTTAGCAAAAGCTTCGGTTGGTTGTCCACCGGCAGTTCCTATTTTGGTTTGTGGTGAAGTAATTGATGAAAAAGCGGTTGAATGCTTTAAATATTATGGAATTTTAAGCTGTCATGTAATAAAATAACTTTGGTTAAAGGAGCACAATAATGTATAGTGCTCCTTTTTTAACTATCCAAATTTTAAAGTATTCTCTCTAAAGAAAAAGGCATAGACGACTCTATGCCAAATTTATTAATCTTAAACAATTTTTAACAACTTCCCTTTTGTCCACCATCAATACGAATTATCGTATTATTGATAAAATTTGCTTCATCACTAATTAAAAACTTAACTAAATAAGCTACTTCTTCTGGTTTACCATAACGGTTAACCATTATTTTTTCTGTTTCTTCCTTTAAAAACTCTTCATCATATCCATCTAATTCATTTTCAGTACCAATGAATCCTGGGGCAATACAATTTACATTAACATATGGTGCAAATTCGAAAGCCAGGTTATGCGTCATTGAAATTAACGCTGCTTTACTTGCATCATAATCAATACACATTGGATAATAAGTATTAATTCCATTAGTCGAAGAAATATTTATTATTCTTCCATATTCTTGATCAATCATATGACGATATACCCGCTTACTACAATTAAACGCCCCTACTACATTTACATCTAATGTTTTTCTAAATTCTTCAGCATTTTTTAAATGAAATAAGTTTGATAAATCAATTGCAGCATTATTGATTAAAATATCAACACCACCAAGTTTTGCTTCAATAGTAGATATCATTTTATCTACTTCATTTTCCTTAGAAACATCACATTGAATCGCTATACATCGTACCCCATAATCTTTGATAATTTTATCTTTTAATATTTCAGCTTCTTTTTTTGATGTTAAATAATTTATAACAATATCATAACCTTGTTTTCCAAGTTCTAAGGCAATTGCCTTTCCAATTCCCTGAGCTCCACCTGTAATTAATACAACCTTATTCATAATTTTAAAAAAGAGCTTAATTAAGCTCTTCCTGCATATTTACCATCAGCTGTAAACACTACAATTTTTTCTCCAGGTTCAATGAATTGAGGAACTCGTAATGATAATCCAGTATCA